>NZ_BKZR01000024.1:0-49374 GCF_008974225.1 Weizmannia acidilactici
CCGATCCAGTTTGCCGGGATTTACCGCAAGTTTTGAATGCATCGGCTCTTTTTCAAAACTGATTTCAACCGTTCCCGAATGTAAAAAGCGACTGTCCGCCCCGTTTATCTTTCTTGCCCATTGTCTCACTCCCCTTTCCGCTTATTTTAATATTAGCCGGGGATGGAAAAACATACAGCCATTCATTTCCAATCTTAATGACAAAGAAGTAAAAAATTCCTAATAAACAGAAACTGATGTTCTTAAGATATCGATCCTGGGTAGCAGGCTTGCCCTTTTTCTTGTAAAATCGATAGTAGCAATACAGAAAAGAGTGGTTTTCTTGTTTAAAATTTTGATCATTGAAGATGATAAGACGCTTTTTCGGGAAGTAAAAGAAAGGCTCGGGCAATGGTCATTTAATGTCTCAGGGGTTCACGATTTTCATAACGTAATGGAATCGTTCGCGGCATTTCAGCCCGATCTTGTCATCATTGACGTCCAACTACCAAAATTTGACGGTTTCCACTGGTGCCGGTTGATCCGCGCGCATTCCCATGTTCCAATTATTTTCCTGTCTTCGCGCGACCACCCGACTGATATGGTGATGGCGATGCAGCTCGGGGCTGACGATTATGTGCAGAAACCTTTTCATATCGATGTTTTAATCGCCAAAATACAAGCCACTCTGCGCCGGGTGTATGCATACACAAGCGAACAGGCTGTTTTGAAAACATGGTGCGGGGCAACGATTGACTTACAGAAAAATACAGTGGAAAACGAACATGGCTGCATTGAACTGTCCAAAAATGAAATGTTCATCTTAAAGTTGCTGGTCGATCAGAAAAACCGGATTGTCAGCCGCACGCATCTGATTAAATGTTTATGGGATGATGAACGGTTTGTCAGCGATAATACACTGACCGTCAATGTCAACCGGTTACGGAAAAAGCTCGGGGAAATCGGGCTCGGCGATTATATTGAAACAAAAGTAGGCCAGGGATATATGGCGCTTGAAAAGGACGGGATGTTATGATCCGGATGTTTCTGGATGAAAGGAAAAGCTGGCTGATGATTTTTATTACGCAACAGCTGCTCCTTTTGTTCATTGCCTCCATCGACCGGCAATTTGCTGTGCAATCTGCCTTCTATATTATCTTTTTAAATTTGGTCATCTTTCTTTTGTTTTTGCTGTACCGTTATCGTAAAGAAACAAAATTTTATGCTGGCTTAAAAGACTGGGACGAAAGCCTTGACCTCAATGAATTAGAGAAACCTGACAGTCCTTTTGAAAAATTGGTTGAAACGGCGTTGGTCGCACAAACGGAAAATTTAAAAGCGGACACTGCCCGAAATGTTGCCATGCTGGAAGTGGAAAAGGACGAATTAACAGCCTGGGTCCATGAAATCAAGACACCGATGACCGCCATGCAGTTGATGATCGACCGGATTGAAGATGAAAACACAAAAGCCTCCTTAAGCTATGAATGGCTGCGCATCCACCTCCTTCTTGACAAGCAGCTCCATCAGAAACGGATTGGCAATATGGAAAACGATTTATATATAGAGAATGTCGACTTGAAACGTTTGATTCATCAAGAAATTAAAGCATTGCGGTCGTGGTGCATCCAAAAAGGGATTGGTTTTGATATACAACTTGACATACCGAAAATAGTGACGGATGCAAAATGGCTCGCGTTTATTCTTCGGCAGCTGATCACAAACGCCGTCAAATACAGTGAAGGGACGGATATCACGATTTCCGGTGAATTCAAAAATGGCCGCCTGCATTTGGCAGTGGCAGACCACGGGTGCGGCATTGACCCGAAAGATTTGCCGCGAATCTTTGAAAAAGGTTTTACCTCAACAGACCGCAGTCAAAACACGGCTGCAACCGGGCTTGGGCTGTATTTGGCCAAAAGGGCGGCGGAAAAATTGCATATCCGGCTTACGGTCCAATCCGCGCCCGGCACGGGTTCCACCTTTACACTCATTTTTCCGCGCAAAAATGAATTCCAGTACATTACCGGCATGTGACAAAACTGTCATATGCTTTTCTTTATTGTTAGGAAAATCGAAGGAAGCTTTCCGCAGGCTTTTTTATAATGAAATCAGTTAAGAGAGGAGGATACAAATGATTCTTGAAGCCAAAAATATTTATAAATCATACGGAAACAAATGGAACAAACAGGAAGTATTAAAAGGCATTGATTTAAGTATTGAGAAAGGAGAGTTTGCAAGTATCATGGGCCCGTCCGGTTCCGGCAAAACAACTTTGCTTAATGTCCTATCTTCGATTGACCATGTTAGCCGCGGCTCGATTCAGATTGGAAGAAAAGAACTTACAAAAATGAAAGAAAGGCAGCTGGCGGAGTTCCGGAAACGCCATTTAGGGTTTATTTTTCAGGAGTACCATTTGCTGGACACGCTGACGGTGAAGGAAAATATTTTGCTGCCGCTGTCTGTAAAAAAAGTTTCAAAGCACGAGGCGGACCAAAAGTTTCTCATGATTGCCGAAGAACTTGGCATTTCCGACATTCAGGACAAGTACCCGAATGAAATTTCAGGCGGACAAAAGCAGCGGACTTCTGCCGCCCGCGCTTTTATCCATGAACCAAGCATCATATTTGCCGATGAACCGACCGGCGCGCTCGATTCAAAATCCGCTTCCGATCTACTCAACAAGTTAAGCCGTTTAAATGTAAACAGAAAAGCGACAATCTTGATGGTGACACATGACGCGGCGGCAGCAAGCTATTCAAACAGGGTGATATTTATTAAAGACGGACAGATTTACTCCCAATTGCATAAAGGAGCAGAATCGAGGCAGGATTTCTATCAGGCGATCCTAAAAACTCAGGCTGTGCTGGGCGGTGTGGAGTATGAGCGTTAACGGCTTAATTTACCGCAATTTCAAAAAGAATCTTCCGCATTATGCCCTGTATATCTTTGCGCTTGCCTTCAGTGCGGCACTCTATTTCGCCTTTGTAACGCTGCAGTATGCGCCTTCTTTAAATGAAGTAAAGTCTTCCGTAAAGGGACTTGCGGCGTTTCGGTCAGCTTCCATTTTACTGGTTGTGATTGTCGCAATCTTCCTGCTGTATGCCAATCATCTGTTTATCAAAAGGCGCAGCAAGGAAATCGGTCTGTTCCAGTTAGTCGGCATGATGAAGAAAGAAATTTTTTGGATATTCAGCGTCGAAAATTTTCTGCTTTATTTTGGTTCGCTTCTGATCGGGATTTTCTTCGGGTTTGCCGCTTCAAAGCTGCTCCTGATGATCTTATTCAAAATTTTAAATATCAATATCAGCGTTGCCCTAAATTTTTCACCGAAAGCTTTCGTGCAGATATTGTTTGTTTTTACCCTGATTTTTATTCTTGTGCTATTGATGAATTACATTTTTATCAAAAGGCAAAGCATTTTAGGACTATTCCAGGCTGTTACGGCAACGGAGGACAAATCCGGAAATATCTCGGGATTTGAAATATTCTCCGGCATTTTGGGATTTGTATGCATTGCAGCCGGCTACTTCATATCCTCAAAATTATTTGACGGTGAAATTACGACGGTCAATGCCCTTTTTACGGCCATGGCTTCCATTCTGGCGCTCGTCATATTCGGAACATATCTTTTTTACAAAACATCAGTCCGCTTTGTATTTCATCTCATCCGCAAAAAGAAAGACGGTTATTTAAACATTAACGAAGTAATGTCACTATCGACAATCATGTTCCGTATGAGATCGAATGCTGTGCTGCTGACGATTATTACGACAGTGTCGGCGCTTGCCATCGGGTTATTGTCCTTGAGCTATATCACCTATTATTCCGCTGAAAAAGCAGCGAGGAATGCCGCAGCGGCAGATTTTTCATTTACAAACGCGAAGGATGCGGAGCAGTTTGCGCAAAAACTACGCACCAACAAAATTCCGTTCAGAAAAAAAGAAATTGCAGTTGTGCAGGAAAAAGCAGATTTAAGCAGCTTGTTCCAAGTTGACACAAAAGATTTAAATCTCAACCCAAAATCCGTGCAGGTTTCCGTGATCAGCGACCGTTCGGTGATAGGGCTTGATGTGAAGCCGGGGCAGGCCGTATTATCCGGCTATGTTGATGCACTCGCAAAGTTTATGCCAATGAAGTCGTCCGGAAACTTTGAGTTAACTGGAAAACAAAAAACAGCCACGCTTCGCTGTGTCGCACTCCGGAAAGAACGGCTCCTATCCAGTTATTTTTCAAACGGAGGCATGCCTGCTGTGGTTGTAGACGATGCCCTTTTTAGAGGCTTGCAAAAAGATGCGGATCCAAAAATTCAACGTTCTTCTTCCCTGTTTATCAGTGTAAATCTCAGCCGTAATCAAGATCTTGAAAAAGCCGGCCGCCTTTTCCGGAATATCCGCTTTAACAGGAATGATTCAAGTTATTCGAGCCCGGCAATGATTAAACAACAAAAAGAAAATATGGGGATCGTAATGTTTATTATTGGATTCCTGGGACTTACTTTTTTGGTCACATCCGGCTGCATCCTGTACTTTAAACAGATGGAAGAAAGCGAAGAAGAAAAACCAACGTATACGATTTTACGGAAACTCGGGTTTACTGATCATGATTTAGCTAAAGGTATCCGAATAAAGCAGCTGTTTAATTTCGGCATCCCGCTTTTGCTCGGCCTGCTGCACAGTTATTTTGCAGTTCAATCCGGCTGGTTCTTTTTCGGCTCTGAACTCTGGGCACCGATGCTGATCGTGATGGGGCTCTATACCTTGCTGTACTCGGTGTTTGCCTTGCTTTCTGTGGAAGGATACAAGAAAGCCATCCGGGATGCTTTATAATTTATAAACCCCTTGGCAGCCGCCAAGGGGTATTTTTTCTTCCGTCACGACCCAAACGGTTTCCCAGCGTGCTGCTCCAATGTCCGCCGGGTAGTTGATGCCACCCGGGATGTAATCTGTTCAATCAATGTTCCCATGTCGCCTGCCCATACACGGTTTGGTTATGCTGTCCGGACTCGATGCCTGGAAGAGAGGGGGTTCCGAAAGCAGCGATCCGCCGGCATCCCAGGCTTTTTACGATTATAAAGAAAAACGATGATAAGTCAACATTTTTCAAAATCTCAGTTGACACCTTGGATTAATTGGGTTAACATTCTAAATCATAGAAAATATTTCATAATTCATTCATACTTTTTAAAAAGGTTGAGGGGTTAGGCCTAGGAATTACCGACAACCTAAGTCCTCTCCCAGAGGTGTATCCTGCAAACATGAATTGAAAATGAAGAGGAGGTAGTTAAAATGAAGTAGATAAAAAGGTAATCAGGATAAATGTTTATTTTTGCATTTATTCCTAGTATCCCAATTTTTATAATTTCATTTATAAAGGAGTGTCTCAAAATGCCAAGTGATCTTCAATTAGAACGGCAAGTACCAAAACAAAGCAGATGGGTATCATTGATTCAAAAAGAAGACTGGTGGACCGTTTGGATCGGTTTGTTTTGAGTCGTTTTCGCAATTATTCTCTGGCTGGCAGGACCATCCATTACATTATTCACCCCTCAGATTCCGACCTGGTCGGATTTTCATTCGTTCACTTCCGGTTTGACGCATAACCTTGGGAAGATTTTTCTTTTATTTATCCTGTTGGCCGTACTTTTTTCAATCGCCGTATCTTTTCAAGGCGTAAAGGTAACCCATTTTATCGCAGGGTTTCTTTTGCTGTTTGTTTTAAGTGTTCTTATCAATATATTCAGCGCCTGGAAATGGGCGGGCCAATACGGGATAGAAGCACCCTTAGCAGCACTTGTTTTGGGCCTCTTCATCGGAAATCTTGTAAAAATCCCTGTTTGGTTCGATGCTGCTTTACGGACAGAGCTATATGTTAAAACCGGAATCGTCCTTATGGGGGCAACCCTTCCTTTTACTATGGTTGTAAAAGCCGGGCCGGTTGCCTTCCTCCAGGCCACCATCATTGCCGTTGCCACTTTTCTCATTATATATTTTACTGCAACCAAATGGTTAGGCCTCGATAAAAGGTTCGCGGCAACACTGGGCGCGGGCGGTTCTATCTGCGGGGTATCGGCTGCAATTGCAATGGGAAGTTCGATTAAAACGAAAAAAGAACATGTGTCGATTACCATTTCATTAGTTGTCATTTATGCGATCGTATTTATATTCCTATTATCTTTTCTTATTAAATTATTGGAAATCGAATCGGGACCGGCCGGCGCCTGGATTGGGACTTCAGAATTTGCGGATGCAGCCGGCATTACCGCAGCCAGCGCTTTTGGCGATCAAGCCCTTTCTTCTTTTACATTAATGAAAGTGATCGGACGTGACATGTTCATCGGGATTTGGTGCTTCGTTCTGGCCTTTATCTCCATCACATTTTGGGAAAAAAAGAGTGCCGGGACAAAAGCGAATGCAGGACAAATTGTCTCCAGATTTCCTAAATTTGTTCTTGGATTTTTTATTTCATCGATTCTGCTGACATTGTTACTTGCGAACGTTTCTTCCGGCACACAGGAAATCATCAGTACGGATGTAACTGCCCCCATTAAAACAATCCGGACATGGGCATTTACATTTACCTTTTTATCGATCGGCTTAACTACCCGTTTCAAAGATTTGACTGCTGTCGGATGGAAACCTGCTGCTGCATTCGGGATCGGTGCGATCATTAACGTCATATTAGGGTATCTGTTATCCGTTGTCTTTCTACATGCTTTTTGGTCAAATATTTAGGGGCATAGGGAGATGCGTATGAAACGAGAAAACGAAACCTGTATTCAGCACATAAAAGTGTCCCTCCCCTTCCATCCTAAGAAGGCTGCTGATCCGAACCAAGCCGGCAAATGCCGGCGGATGATTGAACTTTTACAGAAAACAAATGTAAATTGGAAAATTCACAGAACCCAAAACCTGATTGTACTGGAAACCACAGATCTTGATTTCAATCGTCTCACCGAGTTTTTATCCAAAAACGGCATTGGAGAAACAGATTATGATCTGTCCGTTGAGTATGAACGCAAATGGGGGCTGCTTTAGCAGGATCCAGTGTCTCAAAAAATAATCGCCATTCAAAGAAAGAATCTCCCCGGTAATGAAGGAGGATTCTTTCTTTCAAAAGCTATTCATGGCTTTTTATGATTCCAAAAGTTTTTCCCATGCCAACTATTTGATCTTAACATCCATGATCGCTGAACAAGCGCGAAAAATGGAATCATGATCAACACTTCTATCTGTTCCTGCTTCCAGCAAACCATAGTGCTCTGTTCTGCTATTTTCACCGTTTATCCATGCAATGCTTAAACCGGTTACATGGTCGTGATTCATACGCTCTTTTATTTTCAATTCACAATTGCCCCCGCAATCCCCATCTTTTTTCAGCAAACAAAAAGCTTTTCTTCAATCGTCGCTGTATATACCAAACCGGATTGATGATTCTTATAAAGAAAAGGGTTCTCCTCTTCCATATATAAAGTTGATTCAACTGCAGGTTAAATCATTTACTTTTACTATGGAATTTTTGAATTTCTTCAAATACGACAAATGCAAGGTCACCATTTCCAAACAGGGATAATACATTCAATACCGTGTCATTGCTGATGTCCCCCGCTTCTTCTTTTGGCAGCGTACGTTCAATTGCTTTCTTTAACAACAGGTTTTTTTCCTGCCTCGGGTAGGCGCGTCTATACAGTTCTTCCGGATCAAGCCCGTGATTGACACACCATTGGGCAAAAACAAGAACCATCATTTTCTCGTCGTTTTGGTAACGTTGAATGACTTTTTCTTTCAAATCTTTTTTAGCCACGAAAAAAACTCCTTTATGATTGCACACTTATTTCCATAATAACCCATTTTGCTTTGTATGGCATGATTTATTCTGTTTTTGAAAAAATACAATACAGATACTTGATTACACGCTAAAGGAGGATACCCTGTGGCAAATATTGAAAAGGGCGAAGTATTTACAATTACCGAAGACGGCCGGGAACAAGAGGTCAAAGTGATCGGCGTGATGACGCTTAACGGGACAGAGTATGCCGCCGTCTCGTTTGTCGAAGATCTGAAAGAAAATACTAACAAAGACCTGGATGTATTTTTCTTAAAAGCAGACGATGAAGGCGACTTGGACACGCTTAGTTCTGAAGAAGAATTTCAAAAAGTTTCAGCCGCCTTCGGCCAGGTGCTGGGTGGGGAAAAAGCATGACACCAAAAGCAATGCCGCGGGTTTTGGCATTGCTTTTTCTGTCTGTGTTTCCAACCGCCGGTTTCTATTTTCTCCATGCATGTGACTTGGTCCGGCGCGTACACATATACATAGGCACCAATGGTTTCGTGCCCTGCATGGATCGTTTGTAAAGTTCTGTCGTAGTCGTTGTTTTCCCCATCCCCCTCATAGCTTTCAAGCCAATCCAGCTGCGCCAATTGTTCTTCACTTATTTCATATAATTCACCATATACTCTCCCCGTCTGGCCGGTTACCATTGCTGGATATCCCTGTCCAGTGTCATACAGGTTGCCGGATGTCCAGCAGTTGCAGACTAGACATTTTGCCTCCTTTAAAAGATAATGGTTCTCTTCCCCTTCCCGTAACGTGCCGTATACAAAAATGCGGATTGGTTGATTCAATTTTGTTATCCTTTCTAAAAAACGTACGTTCCTTCCTCATGTCAAATTTGCTGCAATGCCTGCCACACATCTTGCTTCAAATCTTCAATATGCTCAACTCCGACTGAATAGCGGACAAAATTCGGCGGAATTCCAGCAACTTTCATCTGTTCTTCCGTCATCACCCCGCCCCACATGGCAGCAGTATGGACGGCAAGAGAGTCGACGCCTCCTAAACTAACCGCATTGAGCGAAAGTTGCAAAGACGCTACAAACCTTTCCGTCGCTTTGTAACCTCCTTTTATTGCGAATGCAATAACAGCCCCGAAACCGCTCATCTGGCTTTTTGCCAAATCGTGCTGCGGATGGCTCGGCAATCCCGGGTAAAATACTTGTTCAATTTGCGGCTGTTCTTCCAAAAATTCCGCTAAAGCGAGGGCATTCGCATTAATTCTTTCCACGCGCATTGGAAGCGTCCGTAGTCCGCGCAATAACAGCCAGGCATCCATTGGCGATAGTACCGAACCGATTGAGGTATGTGTACGCCAAATTTGTTCAGCCAATTGTTCACTTGTACAAATGGCGCCTGCTGTAATATCATGGTGCCCGCCTAAATATTTTGTCACACTATGTATGACAATATCAACGCCGAAGTCATGCGGGCGCTGGTTGATCGGTGATGCAAAAGTGTTGTCTGCTGCCACGAGAATGCCGCGCGGGCGTGCGAGATTGACAACAGCGCGCAAATCCGTGATAACAAGTGTAGGGTTTGCCGGCGTCTCAACCATGATTAATTTTGTATTCGGCCTAATCGCTTCTTCAAATGCATGAATATCCGATTGTTCGACAATAGTGACTTCCACGCCAAAGCGCGGCAGCATCTCATCCATAATTTTCGCGGTGCTCATATAGTGCCGTGTCTGGGCAATCACATGGTCACCCGCACGCAACAAGGCAAGGAGCGTTGTGGAAATGGCCCCCATACCGGAACCTGTAAGAAGGGCGGTTTCTGTTCCTTCCAACTCCGCAAGAATTTTTGCGGCACGTTCATGTACCGGATTGCCGTATCTTGTATAATATTCGGGATGACGCGGTGTTCCAGCCATTTTTGCAAAATCAGCGGAATCTTCCGCTTCAAATGTGGCGGTATAATAAATGGGCGGAGATACCGGGCCGCCTTTCCTGCCATCCGCGTGGATCACCACGGTTTCATTGTGGCGCCAGTTCTTTCCGGCCGGTTTCAAACTTTCTTTTTCCATTCACCAGGCTCCCTTCTGCTTCTTTCAGTGTAGTTAAAGAATAAATTTTCAATCAATTGTTATTATTATACCAAGAAGTAATATTTAGGTAAACATGCAGTTAAATAAAACAGGCTTACACAATGAAAAAACTTCGAGCCAAGCCTGGTGTCATGATAAAGATTTATTTTAACTGTCCTTTTTGGTTTACAGTAAGAAAGAATATGCACATATAAAAGGGACCACCATTTGGCGCCGGTATCCCTGTTATACAGCAGCACTGCAAGATTTGCAGTAATCCTTGGGAGAAATAACCCTTCGACCATTGGGTATAGCGGGGAGGAATATTTCTTTGTAGAAGAATTGCCTCCTACTCATAAACAATAACCTTCCATGCGTGGCTGGTGAGTTATTTCTTTTTTGTTGCAAAAATCACAACAGATCACTGATACAATCAACACTACAGATGCCTGCATCGAAATCGATTACCTTTTTCGGGCCAGAAAGAGAAAATCGATTTTTTTATGTTTACATTCCCGCAGCCTGCAGTTTTGCCTGTTCGAGAACGTCTTCGACTGCTTCGTTTCTTTGTTTGGCGGGTAGCCGTGTTTACGGAGCACTTTTTTGATAAAGAGCCGCAAGCGGGCCTGTGCCTGTTCTTTCTTATCCCAGTCGTGGGTGCGATGTTCTTTCACCGTTTTTGGACAAGTCTTTCGCAATCGCGATCAAAACCTCGTCTTCAGTTTCGCTCGTTCCGAGATGTAATTCCAACGCGCATCGGCAGGTACCCAAAAAATTACGTCCGCCGTGTAAGCGTAGCGGTCTTCGGCAAAATACGGATCCAGTTCCATCAGTTCCTCCCATTTTTCCTGGAACGTGTCCGACACGTATTTTAAAAAGATCAACCCTAATACCACATGTTTATATTCAGCGGCATCCATATTGTTGCGCAATTTGTCCGCCGCTGACCATAACTTTTCTTCAAAACCGATTCTGCCATGTACAGTAAACTCCCTCTGGAATATGTTTTTATTTTTATTATAGCAAAAAAGCCACCCACCATATGGGAGACTTTTGAAAAATGCATTTTAAAATGCCAAAAGTTCAGTTTGATGTTGCGTTTTTTATAAATTAATACGGCTTCCAAGTATAAGGTGTTTGCGAATTTTCCATAAAATTCTTACGATTTATATTCGGCAATTGAAAACAATATCAATGTCAGATCTGGAGCTTTTGGCCCCGCTGATTTATGAAAAAAAGAACCGGAATTTCCGGTCCTTCTTTTAAAATCCTCCTTCATACGGCGTAAACGGGATTTGCAGCCTGTTTTCCAAAACGCGGACGCGCTGGTTTACACGCTGCAGACGGCGCTGGAGTTGCTGGATTTCCCTGTCCTGGCGCTCATTTTGCCGTTCCAGCTGGTTAATTCTGCGTTCCAGCCGCTGGAATTGTGGCAGCTGCAATTGCCTGTAAGGATCATATGGCTCCTGATAATAATCAGCCGGGCTATACGGATCGTGGTAAAATTCATACACTGGGCATTCTCTCCTTCTTGGTTAATCATTATAAATTACGTAGGCGTTCATAATAGGTCACGGTAAATGCCCAAATTCCCGCAGCCTAAACTAAATTAAAAAAAGGAATCACGAAAACGATGGACCGCTGATTTTCTTAAATTTTTTCGTATTTCTATTATTTAAGAAAAAGGTGTTCAGATAACCGCCAGGGATATAAAAAAAGTGAAAAGATCAAATAAAATACGTTCCGGCGAAGATTCAGTAAACAGCACAGAAATGTTCTATCGGATACTCCGCTCAAGTCTTATTCCTATCCGTCACGGAATATTGATTTAACGTATAAGTAAAAAACAACCGGATACATTAATATCCATCCTGAATATAATACAATTATCAGCGTGTGGTGAGGTGTAGGAATTGGGCGTTTCTTTTGAAAACAGCTTTGATCAAAAAGAAAAAATTAAGGAAATGAGAACAAAATTAGAAAAACAAGTTGCTGTTGGCATCTGGCTTCAATTTATTGGGCATTTTATAGAGGTATTAGGCTTATATGAACTGCTTCAGCTAAACGAAGATTTAATTTCGGAAGGAGATGTTCAAATAGCATCAGGTTCTTTCATCGGGACAATTGGTCATTTATTAGAAGCAATTGCTGTATCCAGCCAAATTTTTACCAATGATAAAAATCAGAAACTGAATGAACAAAAACTCGCAGTCACCGGGGATTCATTGGTTTCATTAGGAGCAGCCATAGAAGTATCAGGAGGGTTGGAAATATTAAAAGAGGAAGAAACCGGCCACAGTACAAGACTCGTGCCATAACGGTCCCTAAACAAAAGCCTCTTTCGTTTCAATATTGCATTCTTCCATTGAAAAAATTGCATCAATACCCAATAGGCAACAATTGATACGGAAAAGGATGTGTCATTACATGGATTTTTTTCAAAGCCAGGAAACGCTCACCATTTATGGTTGGATGCTTCGGGCGGTTGTTTCTTTTTTATTTTAGTGTTTGTATCTAGAGTCTTAGGCCAACGTATGATTTCCCAATTAAGACTTCTTGATTTCGTTATTGCTTCGATCATTGGAAACATTATTGCCCACCCGCTTTCAAATCCACATCTTAGTCTTAAAGGATCCCTCGGTACAACCATTGTGTTGGTCATCATGTACCTTGGAGGCGTTTTTATAATGTTGAAATGGCCATGGTTCAGAAAACTGATTAACCATAGACCGATAACGATAGTCCAAAACGGTGAAATACTTTATAAAGGATTAAAAAAAGCAAGAATATTTATTGATGTTTAACTAGAAGAATTACGTGAAAAAAGTTGAAGATGTTAAGAAATTGGCTTTAGCAATTTGAGAAGCAAATGGAAAAATTTCAATCTTTCTGGATCCCAAATACCAGTCCCTTACACCCAATTCCAGCTTGGAATCCGGAGTATTCAATTTGCCAAGAATCCTTATTAAGGAAGGCAAAATAAATTTCAAGGAGCTGGAGGAAATTCATAAGGATAAACGCTGGCTTATTACCTCCTTAGAAAGCTTATATCAAACCGAAGTAAAAATGTTCTGCTCGCCACATATGATAAGAAAGATCAACTAAAGATTTTTTATACAAGTAATTTAATCACGATTTGCATATCAATGATTTACAGCAGTAAAAAGGCAATCAATAAAGAAAAAGGATGCCCGTTTATCAGATATATTCCTAATAAACGAAACAGACTTCTATTAAAAATATCTGTCTGATTATTGGCGGTATTTTCGGGCATCCTTTATTTATTCATTTACCTGCTTCCAGATGCCGGCCCACCCGCTGCAAAACGTAAATGACTTTACTCAGTGTACGATATGCCCGGTTAAAAGGGATGCAATATGCTTCGCAGCCGCAGCCCCCTGCCCGGCCGCGCCGGCAATGCTGGAGTAGTGCGGCCCTAAACAATTGTCCCCGATCGCATACAGCCATTCACAGCTTGTATTTCCGGACGGTCCCGAAACAATATAGCCATTTTCATCCGTCTCAACAAGTTCTTTTACAAGAGCGCTGTTCGGTTTCGTGCCGATTCGAATAAAAACGGCCGAAACCGGCAGATACGAAACATCTCCCGATTGGTTTACCAGTTCTACCGCTTCAACTTTATCTTCGCCGGCAATCTCGGTAACTCGCGTCTCTATCAGCAAATGGATATTTTCGCATGCTTTCGCACGGGTGATATATCCGCTTCTCGCTTTGAAACGGCCTGAACGGTTGATTAAATAAACACGTGCGCCCGCTTCAGCAAGCAAAATGGCTCCTTCAAAAGCCCGGTCCCCGCCGCCTGCAACCGCCACTGTTTTTCCCTTGAACAGACAGCTGTCCCGGGTTGCGGAGTAATTTTCGCCCCTTGCGAGCATTTCCTTTTCGCCGGGGATGCCAAGCCGCTTCTGGATTGCACCTGCAGCAAAAATTAAATAGCGGAATCTAATGGCCTCCTTTTGCCCTCTTGTTTCAACTGTTGCATAGCGCCGCCCGTCGATCTCCAATACTCGCGTGTTCAGCTGATACCGGCATTGCAGTGTGTGTACATGTTTGAGAAAAATTTTCCGCATTTCTTCCCCATCTCTTGCAATAAGGCCCGGATAATCGATAATGCGGTTGTGGATCATGGACAGCTGGCCGCCGAGCGCCTCTTTCTCCTCTACAAGCAGATGATTAATGCCGAGGCGCTTGCACCAAATCGCCGCGGAGATGCCGGCGGGCCCGCCCCCGATAATTAATACGTCCACATCCTGCATAAACACCATCCTTCAATTTCTATTTGATTAAGGACAAAAATTCGGCACGCATATCCGGCCGTTCGGCGAAAATGCCGCGGTAAGACATCGTTGTTGTTGACGCGTCCGATTTTTTGACTCCCCTGCCGCACATGCACATATGTTTCGCTTCCACGACGACCATCGTGCCCTGTGGTTCCAAAATTTCTTCTACGGCATCCACAATTTGCGATGTCATTCTTTCCTGAACTTGGAACCGTTTGGCATAGCCGTCCACCATTCTTGCGATTTTGGACAGGCCGGTGATTTTTTCATACGGCAAGTACGCGACATGCGCCACACCGAAAAACGGCGCAAAATGATGCTCGCATATCGAATAAAATTCAATATCTTTAACGAGCACGAGCTCCTGATGGTCCACATCAAACGTTTTCGTTAAATGAAGTTTCGGGTCTTCACGATAGCCTTCTGTGTATTCCAGAAAAGCTTTCAGTACCCTGTACGGCGTTTCCAGCAGCCCGTCACGGTCCGGGTCGTCACCGCACAAATCAATCAGGCTCCTGACCGCTTCCATAAATTGGCCGGATTGCTCAAATTTTTTGTTTAATGCTGATATGTCATCTATTTGATCTTTAAAAATTTCTTCTATAAGTTGATGTTCCTTTTGTCCGGAAAAGATCATGTATTGGAACAGCTCCTTTTTTGCTTTAAAATTGGAACGGGTTTTCACTATCCGATTAGTTTTAAGTGTACAGCATACCTTTTGATTATATCAAATGGTTGAACTTATATGCATTCGTAAAATATGTAAAGGCGATTGGGAACATTTTTCGATTCCTGCATTCCGGGTTCCCGCCGTAGCGGGAATTTCATATTTTAAAAATAGACGTTTAAAAGCAAGATGTATGGTTATATTAAGACCAAATCGTAAAAATATTAGGAGGCAAAAATGTGGAACACGGTACAGTAAAATGGTTTAACAATGAAAAAGGTTACGGTTTTATCGAACGGGAAGGCGGAGGTGATGTTTTCGTCCACTACACCGCGATCCAGGGTGAAGGTTATAAAACACTTGAAGAAGGCCAAAAAGTCACTTTCGATGTAGTAGAAGGCGCACGTGGGCAACAAGCTGCAAATGTGCAAAAAGACTGAAACGGTGCTTACAACAGCATCGTTTTTTTCAGGAAAAAAAGAAACCCCGTAACATTACAGGGTTCCTGCCGAGCGAAAAATTATCCCACTTTTTTATATGGATCGCCTTCCGGATATTCTTCCGGCAATTCTTTCCCTGATGCGCAAAGCATTAACAAATATGCCATCCCGAGCCCATACGTTATCATTCCCCCAAGCAAGAACCCCCAAAACAAAATCAACTCCCAGTCTGTTTTGTTAGCGTTTACAATGAAATGAAATGCAAGAAAAAGTACACTAATGATCAGTTCAGCGGTTGCAAGCACATAATAACCCTTAAATTCCCTCATTTTACAACCCCCCTTTGCTATATTATATTATCGTATGTTCACAAAATGTTCAAATTTTAAACGCATTTTTTAAATTTCTTTGCTTTTTTGTGGACATTTTGATGAAATTATGCATATAACGCCGGGAGGGTTATTTGTTAACATAATAAAATTATAGTCGTCAAGTTAACAGCACAAATACTTCGTTTAATTCCAGCAGCCGTTTTTGATCCTGCGCCTGTTTGGCATAGTCCATCTCCCGTTGCAGTACTTCATTTAAATAAGCAGTTTCCGTTTCATTTTTTCCACGGAATTCTTCGAGCAGATGTGTTTCCTGCGAAAAGGATTTCACGATTTTTTACCCTGACAAACTTTCTTCTATAAAACCGTTTAAGGCGCTAAGGTATTGCTGCTGCTCTTTAAAGAGTCTGCCTGTGCGCTTTGTAATCCATTTCATCCCGAAATACATGACCGGCACGACAATCAGCGTCACGAGCGTCAAAAGCGCCTCAGCCATAGCATAATCGCGGCCATGCCCGATATCGTCAAGGTGCTGGAAAAAATTTGGATTGCCGAGTTGTTTAATGTTTGCGAGACATTGTCAATATCGTTCGTGACGCGGCTCATTAGCTCCCCGTGCTGGCGGCGGTCGAAAAACGAAATCAGCAGCCGGTGGAACTGCTCAAACAATTGCGTCCGCATTTTAAAAACCGTATCCTGCAAAATGCCGATCATCAAATAATTTCCCAAAAAGGTTGAAGCGGACTGGAGAAAATAGACGCCGGCCAAAAGCACAATAAAATCAAGCAGTTCGGCGCTTGAACGGTGCCCAATATAATGGTCGATTGTGTAACCAATTAAGTATGGCCCGAGCAGTCCAGTTACCGTACTGACGGCAACCATGAACAGAACAAGAGACAAAAGCCCAAGATGCGCTGACAGGTAACGCAAATCCGCCCGCCTGACTGTTTTCCAGGCGTTTTTCGGCTTTTCTACTTTCACCGGCCCGCGCGCGTGCGGCGGCCTAGGCATCGTGCGTCCACTCCTTTACAAATTGGGATTCCACAATTTTACGGTACAGGGGAGAAGTTTCCATCAATTCATGATGCGGCCCGTATGCGGCAACAGCCCCATCATTCAAAATCAAAATCCGATCTGCCGCCATTGCTGTGCTCACCTTTTGCGTAATCATCAGGATGGTGCAGTCGTATTTTTCCAGTGACGCAAGCAATTTCGCTTCTGTTTTCAAGTCGAGCGCACTTGTGCTGTCGTCAAGCAGCAGGATTTTCGGCCGGCGGATAAGGGCACGCGCAATCGAAAGTTGCAGTTTTTGCCCGCCGGAGAAATTTACGCCTTTTTGGCCGATCAATGTTTCAAACTGTTCCGGCAAGGTTTCGATCGTTTCATAAATTTGTGCATCTTTTGCCGCCTGGACCATTTCCTCCAGCGATGCGTCCCGTTTCCCCCATTTTAAATTTTCCGAAATCGTGCCTGAAAACAGCAACGATTCCTGCGGTACATAGCCGATTTGGTCCCGCAAAGTTTTTAATCTGAAAGAGGAAACGGGGATGCCGTCGATTAAAATCCCCCCGCTACTCGTATCATATAACCTCGGGATTAGCTGGAACAAAGCCGTTTTTCCGGATCCGGTTGCCCCGAGTACGGCAATTTTCTCTTTCGGCCGGACAGCAAAAGAAATATCTCTCAGCACATCCCGGTTCGTTGCAGGATAACGGAACGTCACATGGTCAAACACAATTGCCGCCTTCCCGGATATCGGCATCTTCCCCGTTTTCCGTCTGGGTCACATTCGCGTGCAGCACTTCATCCGTGCGTCCGAGCGAGGCCTTCGCGCGTGACAGGTTGCTGATGATCGTCGAGAACATCGAAATGGATCCCGTGATGCGGAAACCGTAGTTGACAACCGCCACGATTTCCCCGATCCGGACATGATGCGCATACAGCTGCCTGTTTCCGGCCCAAAGCACAACAAGGATGGCCAGGTTCATGATAAACAACAGCATCGTCCCGGATACTTCGATAAGCTGAAGCACCTTTTTCGTATCATCGCGCAAATCACGGTTCACTTTGGTAAAAATTCCCTCCTCATATCCGCTCCGGTTAAAAGCGCGGATGAGCCGCAGCGCTTCCAAATTTTCCCGCAGCACCCCGTTTACTTTGTCAAGCCGCTGTTGGACTTCGCAGAACAAACGGTCTGTCACTTTTTTGATATAAACAAGAAAGAATGCGGCAAACGGTGCTGCTAAAACAATGGCAAGCGCCAGTTTCCAGTTTACCAAAACCGCCATGGCCAAACTGCCTACAACAAGCAGCGGCGCCCGCATCATAATCCGGAGCGAACTGAAAGCCGTGTGCTGGATTTGCGTAATGTCGTTCGTCATCCTTGTTACGAGCGAAGATGTCCGAAACTGGTGCATATCCGCGTAAGAAAATGACTGGATTTTTTCATACAGTAGCATGCGCAGGTCACAGCGTAATACTGGCTGACATACGATGAGAAAAAAGAATTCGAGATTCCCGACAAAAATGCCAGGAGCGCCAAGGCGATCATCACAGCGCCCCATTTTATAACCGCGCCCATGTTACGGGCTACGATCCCATGATCGATAATTTTCGATATAAAAAGCGGCTGCAAAAGCTCGACAGACAGTTCAACGAGCATGAAAAAAAATGCAACCGCGATTTGTTTGCGGTAAGGTTTTATATAGGATAAAGCCCGGTCCATGCCATTTCTCCGCCATTCATTTCGATAAACGAAAATTTTCTTGATTGTTATATTATACTATCCGGACAGCCCCACGGAAAAGCGGAATGCACGGCAAAATAAAATCCATTGTAATCTTGGCCGGCGAATGTTACGATTTAAAAAAAGTATTTTTGGAGGGGAACGAATGGTACAGAAATTCGAAAAAGCAACATTTGCGGGCGGCTGTTTTTGGTGCATGGTGAAACCTTTCGACAAGTGGGACGGCATTGAAAAAGTCGTTTCCGGCTACACGGGCGGGGATGTGGAAAACCCTACATACGAACAGGTAAAAACCGGGAAAACCGGCCATTATGAAGCTGTCCAAATTACATATGACCCTGAAATTTTCCCGTACGAAAAATTGCTCGAAATCTTTTGGCAGCAAATTGACCCGACCGATGCCGGCGGGCAGTTCCAGGACCGCGGCAGCAACTACCGGGCGGCAATTTTTTACCATAACGAAGAGCAAAAACGGCTTGCCGAAGCGTCAAAAAAGGCGCTGGCTGAAAGCGGCAAATTTAAAAAGCCAATCGTGACCGAAATTTTGCCTGCAAAAACTTTTTATCCCGCTGAAGATTACCACCAGGATTTTTATAAAAAGAACCCGAAGGAATACCATGAGGACCGGGCAAAATCCGGGCGCGACGAATTTATTGCCGCACATTGGAAAAATTAAGCAGTGTCATCCCAAACGAAATGTTTGGGATTTTTTCTTACGCTGCCCGCTTTCCATTTGTGATTCCTTTCATATTGGGCTATCATAGCATTAAAGAATCCAGAAAGGGAGGAATCGGCATGTTGGATAGAATGAACCAGTTGTTGTCCTTAGGGCTCGGCATGGCGGTTGTCAGCAAAGAACAGGTAGAAAAAGCAGTGAACCGCCTTGTTGAAAAGGGCAACCTCACGAAAGCAGAATCAAAACAGCTGATCGATGAACTGCTGGAAAAAGGCGAGCAGTCGAAACAGGAACTGAATGAAGCTATCAAAGAGCGAGTAAATCAAATCCTTTCTGAAATGAACGTGGCGACGAAGGATGAAATCAAGGCTTTAGAACTTCGCATCCAGCAGCTGGAAGAACGTTTGAACCCATAAACCGGTTGGCCCCTTTCATCCGGGGCGGCTTTTTTTCCATAAACACGAGAATCCGGGGGTGGTTGTTTGCTTCGCAGGAAGATGAAACACGGGAAAAGATATCAAGAAATCGCCGGTGCGCTGATCCGAAACGGTCTCGGCTATCTCATCAGTGATTTTGGGCTTGTGGAACTGCTTCCTTTTTCTCAGGGAAAAACCTCATCCCCCCGCACAGCCCACCGTAGTACCGGCGAAAGGATCCGGCAGTTCCTGGAAGATTTGGGGCCGACTTTTATTAAGCTCGGGCAGGTGGCCAGCTCGCGCAGGGACCTTTTGCCGGAGTCGATCATTGTGGAGCTAGAAAAACTGCAGGATAACGCGCCTCCTTTTTCTTACGATGAAGTAAAAGAGATTATTAAGGAAGAATTCGGGTCAGGCGTGGACGATTTATTTGCCGAGTTTGACGCGGAGCCGCTTGCCACTGCCTCGATCGGACAGGTTCATAAGGCAAAACTGCATACGGAAGAACCGGTTGCCGTCAAAATACAGCGCCCGAATATCCGCCCGATTATTGAAACAGATCTGGAAATTTTGGAAGACATATCGATGTCGCTCGAGTCCCGTTTTGAATGGGCGAGGGACTACCAATTGCGGGAAATTGTCGATGAATTTTCCCAGGCGATTTTGTCTGAACTCGATTATTACCATGAAGGCCGGAATGCGGAACGGATCGCGAAGCAGTTTGAAGATGATGGCACCGTCTGCATCCCGAAGATTTACTGGGATTTTTCAACAAAAAAAGTGTTGACAATGGAATACATAAAGGGCAGGAAAATCAGCGAATTTTTCAACGGGGATGTTTTCGGCTACCGGAGAAAAACCATTTCCGATCGGCTCATCCATTCCATGCTGAAACAGATTTTTGTCGACGGTTTTTTCCATGGCGACCCTCACCCCGGCAATCTTGTCGTCCTCCCGGGGGATATCCTTTGTTATATGGATTTTGGCATGGTCGGGCGGCTGACGGAAGAAACAAAATACCACTGCGCCTCGCTCGTCATTGCGTTAATGCGGGCCGATTCAAATGCCATTATCAAGTCGGTCGATGCCCTTGCCGAGATTCCGGATGACGCGGACCTGCACATGCTCAGGGAAGATGTCGAGGTCCTTCGCGAAAAATATTACGATGTGCCGGTCAGCCAGTTGAGTTTACGGGAAGCCATTAACGATTTGTACCATATCGCATTCAAATACCACATCCGGTTTCCGGCCGATTTAACGATTCTCGGTAAATCGTTAATTACAATCGAAGGCGTCGTGGAATCACTTGACCCGGAATTCAGCCTGATCGAAGCGGCGCGCCCGTTTGGGGAAAGGCTGCTGAAAGAGAGATTCCGTCTGGGAAGGATCGCCCAAAAAGGTTGGAAAACGTTTCTTGATCAAGTGGAAATCCTGCTGGAACTGCCGAAAAATCTGCGCGACATATCCAAAACGATGCGGAAAGGAAAATTCAGGATGGAAATTGTCATCCCGGACCTGCATTTATTTTTGGAAAAACTGGACAGGATCAGCAACCGCCTTTCATTTGCGATTGTCCTGCTCGCCTTCAGCATAATGATGGTCGGACTGATGGTCGGCACCTCCATCAGCGGCCAATCTTCCTTGATTTGGAAAAATCCGATCATCGAAATCGGGTTTGGTGTCGCAACCTTGATGCTTTTGTGGCTTTTGTTTTCAATTTTTAAGTCGGGAAAGTTTTAAAGGAGTATGAAGGATGGGTCAACAGAAAGACCTTGTAAAAGCTTTATCAGGATCGGTTCTGGTCCTCGGTATCATTTTTATTGCAGCAAATTTGCGGCCGGCAATCACTTCTGTCGGCCCGGTTGTCGGCGCCGTACGCAACGGACTCCATTTGTCAAACGCAGCGGCAGGTTTCATTACAACCCTCACGCTTCTTTCTTTTGCGCTGATTCTTGCTCCGAAGCTGGCGAACCGGCTCGGCCAGGAGCTCGCGCTGTTTCTCGGAATGATCGTTTTATTGGTCGGCATCTTGATCCGGTCATGCGGCAGCGCTGCCCTGCTTTTTGTGTAGGTACGGCTTTTATCGGGACGGGAAACGTTGTCGGGAATGTGCTCCTCCCGAGCCTGATCAAGCACAGGCTACCTGAAAAACTCGGCCTGATGACAAGCATCTACACAACAGTGATGGGCGGCTTTGCGGCGCTCGCTTCCGGCCTCAGCGTGCCGCTTGTAAACGGCTTTGGCCTCGGATGGAGATGAGGGCTTTTTGTCTGGGGGATCGTCTGCCTATTGGCTATTGTTGTATGGATTCCGCAACTGCGTGAGCGCAGCCGCATGCCGTTTTCTGCGAACCGCGCTGCGGACGGCGGATCCGTCTGGTTATCAGCGCTTGCCTGGCAGGTAACATTGTTTCTCGGCCTTCAGTCCTTTTTGTTTTACAACACGATTGCATGGCTGGCGGAAGTTATGGTGAGCCGGCATGTGGGGCTTGCGGCCGCCGGCTGAATGCTGTCCGTTATGCAGTTTGTCAGACTCCCTGCTACTTTTATGGCGCCGATCTGGGCGGACAAGTTGAAAAACCAGATCAGCCTCGTTTTCGGGACTGCCGTTTTTTATTTAAGCGGGCTCACCGGCTTGTGGTTCTGCGGGAGCATTTTTATGATGTGGATCTATATTATCCTAATCGGGATAGCCCAGAGCGCAAGCATCAGCCTCGCGCTGGCATTCATCGGCCTCCGTTCCGAAACGGCTGCCGAAGCCGCAAATTTGTCGGGCATGAGCCAGTCGGCAGGCTATCTCATTGCGGCGGTCGGACCTTTTTTTGTCGGTTATTTGTACGACTATGCACACATCTGGAACATCCCGATCATGATAATGATGGCAGTCGGCGGGCTGATGCTTTTGGCAGGCATCGGTGCAGGGGAGGATCGGTATGTGTGATAAATCTATAGTAAAAGCTGAGTTTGAAAAATACCGTTGTGTACATGAATGAAAGCCTTCTAAGTTGTATTTTTAGTGTAATGCATTTTCATAAAATTATGAATTTAACTCTCAAACCATAAATGTATCAAACAAAAAGCCGAAACTGATGATGACAATCCCGATCAAAAAATGCACTTTTTTCTCATTTACTTTTATTTTTTCCAACATCAAAAACAAGACGGCAACCAAACCAATATAAGTTGCGCTTCCAATGAAATCATTTATACCGGCGAGAAAAAAATCAGGGAATTTCTGATATAATCCCGCCACAAAACCAAAGATAAAGAGAAGCATAGGAATTCTTAGTTTCCAGTACATCTCATCCCCCCTTTTTTATTATACCGTAATCATGGAGGATGTTCGATTGTTTTCCGGCCTCAAAAAAAGCTTGGCACGAATATTCGTGCCAAGCTTTTTGTCAGTCTACATACGCGACCATGCCTTCAACGTCTTCAATTTCAAGCCGGATGCTGACGGCAAACGGGTCAATGCTATATTGTTCTTCCAAATATTTGCGGATCGCCTGGATCAGCTTCGGTTCGGTCAAGGGCTCAAGATCCCTGCCATTCAATTCGACATCGGCCCCGTAGCCGATCCCGTCATCGTACGTGAGCACCGCCATCACATTTTCCGGATATGCATAATGCTGGTCCGCTACATAGGAGCAGACCGCATTGATCAGTTCTTGTTCAGTAAGCTTTAGTTCTTCCATCGTTCATATACCTCGCGATCTTTTTTACGGTTATTGAAAACAGACTGGAACAGTTTAATAACGATCAATACCAATGCGATGAGCATTAAAATATTGGCCATAGCCGTTAAAGCCGTCCCCAGTCCGCCCAGATGGCTGAACATCGATCCGAACAGCATACCGCCCAATCCGCCAAGCAGCAGCCCTTTTACAAAGCTGCCTTTTGAAGAAGATGAAGCCGTATTCGACTTATTGCCGAATATGGACGTTGTATTTTGGTTTGTTTTTGACTGGTATTGTGAATTTTGTTTCGTTGAAGGCGTTGTCGTTTTCGGTACCGACTGGTAGGAACGCTTCACTGAACGGTAACCCTTTGCATCAACAGCATGCGAAAAGTTTAGGCCAACGACTGAAAAAACTAACGTCAAAGACATTAGCAGCATGAAAAATTTCTTCAACTTGATTTCCCCTTTTCTCATCGAGTGATATTTTAGGTTCCTATGAACTTATTATATGAACCTATTGATAAAAATGCAAGGTTTTTTTTAATATAGTAAGATTCACAATGGTTTTTATTTTCCCCGCATGCCGGATATGAAACGATTTCAACCGGCTGTCATTGACTTTTCAACTTTTCAATCATACGATTAAAAGTAGCATGGCAATGATTGGGAGGTGCTGTGACGTGGAACTTTTTCAAATGACGCGCAGGGAAATGGCAGACCTTTTACTAGCACTGAAAGGCTGGGGCCCGCAAACACCTGCCGCATTTTTGCAGAAAGTATGGGTGAAGAAAAACGGTGGAAATCCGGCCCGATCCTTCGCTTCTGCTGTGATGCCCCCGATTTTCACGAAAATCCTCAAGAAAAATACGGATGATTTCGGATTCTCATTGAATGAAATTGTGGCGCTCGGCAGCCAGATCGAAAATACGAATTTTACCCTTACCGCCATTCAAAACTGGGTTAAGCGGGATATTAAAGAGATGATTGTCGCACCTGAAAAGGGAAAAAAATACTCGATTGAGCAGATGGCGCTATTGTTTTTGGTGGAGGATTTAAAAACAGCGCTTGATTTTGACTCGATCCGCAAGCTATTAAAGCTGATTGTCAACGATCCGGAAGACGAACACGATGATTTGATCAATCCTGTCCAGCTGTATGCAACCTATTCACAGCTTTTTGAAGAATTAAATACGATGCGGGAAGCGGAAAATTTTCCATTTGGAAGCCATAAACATATGATTGCCGCAATGGAGAGTATGATTACGAAAAAAGCGGAAGAAATGATATCAGAATATATACCTCCGAATGACCCGAAAAAAGAAGCGATCCGCAATACAATTGTGATTGCAACGTTATCCGTGTTCACCGCTTATTTTCAAATGCTGGCAAGGCGGTACTTGACAGCAACAATTTTTTTGCAAAAAATGTAAGAAAACTGGAAAGGGGCAGTCCCAAAACCCGATAAGCTTGGCAAAAGGGCACCCATTTTTGATGACCGCAAAAATTTGCTCGCTTTTTCCGCAAGGAGTGTCGTAAATTTCGCGATTATCGCATTCTCTTAGCTTTTTAAAGGCTTTTGGGACTGTCTTTTTCCTTAAAACCGGAATTGGCTTAAAAATTCAAGAAATTGCCTTTCTTTCCTGTGCTCGTATTTTAAAACCGCATACGTCCTCGCAACCGGCATTTGCAAGAACGGGCACGGCACCGATAACAGCCGGCCTTCCGCCAGTTCCCTGCGCACGGTGGATTCCGGCAAGAAAGAAACCCCAAGCCCTTCGATAATAAACCTTCTTGTGACATGTACCTGGGATACAAGCATCGTGCGCAGCAAAGGAAATTCCGCGCGCAATGTCCTGAGCATGCCTTCCCAATATTCAGGATGGTTATGCGTAAATAATGTATTGTTTCTTAGCACATCGCGGGCGTCAAGCGGAGGCGCGGATTCGCTGTCTGCCCCGTCATGCGGCACGACAAGCAGAACCGGATCTTCATACAGCGGCCTGCATTTTAGTTCCGAGTGCTTGACCTCCAAGCGCGACAACCCCAAATCCACTTCGCCTGAAAGCACTGCGTCCGCAATATAGGTTGATTCCAGCACTTTGATGGATATATCGATTTCCGGATGGATGGTCATAAATTTTTTTAAAACGAACGGCATGATCGATTCCCCGATCAATGGGGACATTGCCAGCGCCAGCTTTTGCGAATAGCCCTGCCGGTACTGTTCCATATCTTCCAGGCCGTTTTCATATACTTGCAGCAAGCGCTTGGCAACCGGCAAAAACGTCCTTCCTTCTTCAGTTAAAAGCACTTTCCTGCCTTCCCTTTGGAACAAGGGACTACCAATCTCCTCTTCCAGCAGTTTCATATGGACGCTTACAGTCGGTTGTGAAATATAGAGGGCTTCTGCCGTCTTCCGGAAATTTTCATATTTTGCCGCTGTGATAAATGTATGTAGCCATTTAAAATCCATCTTCCTCCCCCCTTGATTATCATTTTTAATTGATTTGATTATGATTATTTAATTTTTTTAATCAATTATAACATTTATAATGATAATAACAAGAAAGGAAGATGCATATGATCAGCCCTGGTTTAAAAGGGATCAAAGCTGCCGAAACGGCCATCAGTTTTATAGACGGCGCGCGCGGCATACTCATTTACCGCGGAAAAGAAGCGAAGGAAATCGCTGCCAGCCGTACTTTTGAAGAAGCCGCATATTTTCTTTGGAACGGCCATTTTCCCGGCCGTGAGGAGCTCGGAAATTTCTCGGAAAAATTGAAACAATACCGCCAAATCCCTTCACACACGGAAAAAATTTTGCATCTGCTGCCAAACGATATCGATTTCATGAGTGTGCTGCGCACCGCCGTTTCCAGTCTGGGTGCATGGCAGCCTTCTATAGATGCGGCAATCCGGTTAACGGCTGTGCTGCCAACGATGATTGCTTATTGGCACCGGAAAATATCCGGTCTGGCCCCGATTGTTCCGAACCCTGAATACGGGCATGTCAAAAATTATTTATATATGCTTACTGGAAAAGAGCCGCCAGATGCGCATGTACGCGCGCTCGAAGCGTATATGGTTTTGACGCTTGAACACGGCATGAACGCCTCCACGTTTTCCGCGCGTGTCACAACATCAACCGAATCGGATCTCGTTTCGGCTGTCACATCCGCAATTGGGACAATGAAAGGCCCACTCCATGGCGGGGCGCCTTCTGAAGTCACGAAAATGCTGAATGAAATTGGCACAATAGAAAACGCCGAAAATTGGATCAGGAAAAAACTTGAAAACGGCGAAAAAATCATGGGTTTCGGCCACAGGATTTATAAAACAAAAGATCCGCGCGCACTCGCTTTAAAAAAAATTTTACTGCAAGCCGGGCAGGATGATCCTTGGATTTCCCTTTCCCTGCATGTTGAAAAGACGGCGGTAAAATTGCTGGAACAATTCAAGCCGGGCAGGAAGCTGTATACAAATGTTGAATTTTACGCAGCAGCAATTATGCGGTCGCTCGGCATGCCTGATGATTTATTTACCCCGACTTTCACGGCAAGCCGTGTCGTCGGCTGGACCGCCCACGCGATGGAACAGGCGCAAAACAACACGATCTTCCGGCCGGACGCGGAATATACCGGCGAATTCCCGAAAAGTTTTGTTTATCTTGAATAGGATATATTCCAAGTGAATGGTATATTGGGAGTGAAAAAATTTTCATTAGAAATTCTGTGAAGAGTGTTGAAAAGGGCCGGGATATAAAATGAGAAACATTTCCATGACGTTGGGCAACTTTTTCTGGTTTATAAACGGAATAATCTCAAAATGTATATTTCTCAGCAGCCATGAAAGACATTTTGCTCGGACGTTATAAACTTAAAACGTCTTTAATGGGGCGGCCTTGTCCTTGCAAACCCCGCCCGCTACTAAAATTTTTTCCGCAGCCTTTCCAGGTCTTTTTTTTCGCCGACCATAAAAATGGTGTCACCGGCCTTGAAAACATAATCAGACGGGGGCGAGACAAGCGGGACTTTTTCGCTGTCTGATGTAATCATGACGACAAGCGCATTGTATTTGCGGCGGAAATCCAGCTGTGCCAGCGTGTTTCCGATAAATTCTTCTGGCACTGCCATTTCAACTCCTGAACAATACGGCGACAGCCGGATGTACTGCAAAATGTCCGGATTCGCAATATGGTAAGCGACGCGGCGTCCCGTTTCTTCTTCCGGGTAAAATACATCGGTAGCCCCTGCCCCTTTCAATCCTCTTCCCCGCTTTTTATCATTCGCCTTGGCGTAAATCGTTTCACAACCGAGATCTTTCAAAGCAAGCACCGTTAAGATCGCGGATTCAAAATCGTCCCCCATGCTGATAACGACCGCATCGTAATTGGCCACATTCAATTCTTCAAGAAACATCGTACTCGTGACATCCACCTCCACCAAATACGCGGCGGCATCCTGCAGTTCCTCATCCTGGAGCACTTTTTCATTTTTATCCGCGCCGACTACATCATACCCGAGCCTTGCCAGTTCCTTGAGGACGCTTGATCCAAAGCGGCCGAGCCCGAGCACGAGAAAACTTTTTTAAATTTTTCACACACTCACCCCTAACCAATTAAAATCGATTCTTTTGTATATATCATCGTTGATTTTTATTTTCCAAAAATGTATAAATCAAAATGATCACCCCGAGCCGGCCGACCAGCATCAGACAAGAGAGCCACAGTTTTCCGAATACCGTCAGCCCGGCCGTGATCCCCAAAGAAATCCGCATGTCGTTAACGCCGACATTGTCTCAAAAGCGAGCGCAAAAGGCGGCGCTTTTTCTGTAAAAGACAACACAAAAAATGAAGTAAAAAAGATAAAGAGGAAGGAAAAGAAAACGAGAAATGCTTTATTTACATCTTCCGTAAACAATGTACGTCTAAACATATGTGCGTTGTTCGAACCGCGGATGGTGAACCAAAGTTTTGCCAGGATCACCGCAAATGTAGTTGTCCGGATGCCACCTGCGCAGCTGCTTGGTGATCCGCCGATAAACATGAGCACCATCATGAATAAGAGCGACGGGAAAGAAAACAGATGCAAATCGAGCGAAGCAAGTCCCCCACTTCTTGGCGCGGCGCTGAAAAACAGGGACTGGACGATTCTTTCTTTCCATGAAAATCCTGGCATATTGATAAAGTCTGCCAGAAAGAAAAAGAGAAAGCCGGCGGCAAGCAAAACGAGATGCATCAAAACATTTACTTTAAAATAAAGGCTTTTCTTTTTCCTTCGTGAATGCAAAAGTTCCATCACGACCGCAAAGCCGAGGACGCCGAGTATGATCATACAGCTTAACACAAATAAAACAAACGGCTTCCCTTTAAAATCATCAAGACCATTGCCGAAAATCTCAAATCCGGCATTCGTAAATGTGGAAACCGAGAGAAAAAAAGCGGCAAAAGCACTGCTGCCATTCTCCAGTGCTGACGGCAGGATCAACAAAAATCCTGCCGTCTTCACCGCAATAGTATATGTAACAATAAAGGACATCAATTTCGAAATCGAGCGGCTACTGTTTTGGTTCTGGTCAAAAATCATCAGCGTTTGCGACGGAACGGGTGCATTGGTCCGGAGCAAAATTAAAAGCGCCCCGACTAATGCCATAATGCTGATCCCGCCGAATTCCATCTGGATGAGCAAAATGAGTTTTCCTGCCAATGTAAGTGTGTTTGCGACCGTAAAAGTCGTCAGCCCTGTCGCACTGATGGAGCTAGCAGACAGAAAAAAGGCGTCAACGAAACCGAGCGGCTGTTTGTGCGAAATAGGCAGGACATAGAGGAGCGAAAAGAAAAATGTGCTCAAAATATAGATGAAAAAAATCATTTTAAAAGCCGCCGGACGGAACTGAAACTTGGACATGGCAAAATTCTCCCTTGTGATTGAAATGCCCAATCTTCCTATTTCATTATATCTAAAAAAAAATGGGCCGAAAAAGCAGGCCGATCCGTTGCCGGAAAGGCCCGCTTTTTAAGCGATTTCCTCCAAATGGAATTTTTTCTTCGGTATGATTCCCGAAATGGAAAATACGATCAGTGCCAGCCAAACAAAAGAGAATGACAAAAGCTGCACATGCGTAAATGGTTCTTTGAAAAGGGCAATGCCCAAAATGAGCGTCATTGTCGGGGTTAAATATTGGAAAAAGCCAATCATCGTCAGCGAAATTCTCCTCGCCCCCTGCGCAAAACAAATCAGCGGCACAGCCGTCACGATCCCGGTACCGATCAAAAGCGCGGTCGTCATCGGAGAAACCGTTGCGAAAGAAGCTGCCCCTTTTACTTGAATGATCGTTAAATAAATGAGCGCAACCGGCATGACAAAGAATGTTTCATATGTCAGGCCGAGGAACGCATCGATATCTACTTTCTTTTTCACAAGGCCGTAAAACCCGAATGTGAGCGCAAGGCCGATCGCAATCCACGGAATATGCCCGTAGCTGAACGTCTGGATGCCCACCCCGCATGCTGCAAGCAGAAAAGCAATGAGCTGCCAGCGGTTCAACTTCTCCCTTAAAAAAATGATCCCGAGCAGGATGCTGACGAGCGGATTGATGTAATACCCCATGCTTGTTTCAATGACATGGCCGTGGTTGACCGCCCATATGTAAATAAACCAGTTTGCGCTGACGAGCACAGACGCCAGAAGCAATAAAAGCGGCGTGCGAGGATGGTAGATGCCGTCCATGATACTGGACTTCAAATCTGCCATTTTCCTTAAAAAGAATAAAAGTACAATCATAAAAATAAAAGACCAAAAAATGCGGTGCGCCAAAATTTCAATGGCCGGCACCTGTTCAATCGGCTTCCAGTACAGTGGAAAAAGCCCCCACAAAAAATAAGCGAAAAATGCGTAAAACATTCCGCTTTTCTGATTATTTCTCATTTGTTTCCTCACTGGCTTGAGCGGCCGATGCCGGACTCGAGCCACCTCCCCCTTTCTAATGTGATATGTTTCATTATTTTATCATTTTTTCATTTTGGGATAAAGGGAACTGCTTCTGAAATGATACGCTGGAGGCATTTCTAACAGAGATTTTTGCCTGCTTCCGCTAATCGTTCTTTTATTTTCTACTGATTTCCGGAGATCCAACGCTGATTTTCCCAGACTCCGGCATTTATGACCTGAAAAATTTGCTATAATGATAATTGTGTTATTTACGACACAATAAAATTTAAGAGAGGAGGCCGTAATTTTGATCATTGCTTTATTGCAAAAAGTCCACAATAAATGTTTTAACCGATTTTGGAATCCATTTATTGTCTTACTTTTGGCCGGCGTTTTTGCCGCTTTTTATTTTGGGCTGACCGGAACACTCTGGGCCGTTACCGGAGAGTTTACACGCTGGGGAGGCAATTTGCTGCAGCTTTTTGACGTGGATACTTCCGATTGGGCATATTTCAAGGAAATTAAACTCATCGGGGAGCCGGTTGACCGGACGGATGGCTGGCTTGTCATGGGAATGCTGCTCGGCAGTTTATTCAGCGCACTCATCAGCAAAAATTTTAAATGGAAATTTCCCCGCCAGAAACGCCGCTGGGTATGGGGATTTATCGGTGGCGTTATTGCCGGGTTTGGAACGCGCCTGGCGATGGGATGTAATCTGGCCGCATTCTTTACAGGGCTGCCGCAGTTTTCGCTCCACGCTTGGTTCTTTATTGCCGGGACTGCGATCGGAACGTATTTTGGTGTCAAACTCGCGGTTTTGCCGGTCTTTAAAGGAAAACCAAAATTAGAGTTTGGCCTCCGCCCTGCAAAAACGGCTTCCCCGTCCGCGCAAAAACAAAACAAGCAGCTTTATGCCGCGTTCGTCGTGTTGATCATCATCATCCTGATTGCGGCCTACTATATTTCTGCCGGAAAAGCCATGCTCGGGATGGCTGCGCTGTTCGGGGCGGTTTTCGGGATGCTGATACAGCGCGGGCAAATTTGCTTTACTTCCGGGCTCAGGGATTTATGGCTTACAGGCCGGGGTACGCTCGGAAAAGCGATCATTGCCGGCATGGCGGTACAGACCGTAGGAACGGCCATTTTTATTTTCAAAGGCATCGCGCCTGTCGTCCACTGGGCAAGCCCGGGGGCGTTTATCGGCGGCATTCTGTTCGGCGTAGGGATTGTGATTGCGGGCGGATGTGAAACGGGATGGATGTACCGGATTACAGAGGGCCAGGTGCAATTTATTGCCGTCGGCGCAGGAAATGTGGCAGGCGCGACCCTTTTGGCTTACGGCTGGGACCATTGGGGCGTATTCGATGTATTTGTAAAAGGATGGCCGGAAGTGAACCTCGTTTCCTCGCTCGGATGGGGCGGGGCATTGCTTAGCACCGGCGCATTCCTGGTTGTACTTTATTTACTTATCATTTGGAGGGAAAATTGGTACACGAGAAAAATTGCTGTGAAAAGCACATTGCCTTCCAAAAAGACAACAGCATAATCTAAAGGAGGTAAATGAAGATGGCTGAAAACTTCGTTGTGGACGCGACACTTGATGTCCGCGGGGAATCATGCCCTTATCCTGAACTTTACACGCTTGAGGCAATCGAAAAATTGGAAGACGGCAAAATATTGGAAGTCATCGCCGATTGCCCACAATCATTCATCAATGTGCCGGCTTCATGTAAACGGCACGGGCATCATGTACTGTCGACTGTCAAAGACGGTACGACATTATATTATTACATCCAGGTTTGTAAATAAGTATAGGGCTGACCCCAAATGGCCAGCCCTTTTTCTGCCGGATTATAACTCACCACTTCTCAATTTTTTTCCGGTCGCCTTTGCTGTTGCCTTTTTTCGCCGACCTTTTCCACAATTCCGCTTCGACTTCAGACAGTTTTACATTTTGGTTGGAAAGCAGGACAAAAGTATGGAACAGCAAATCCGCCGTTTCGTAAACGAGTTCTTCTTTGCTGTTATTTTTCGCTGCGATGATGACTTCGCCCGCTTCTTCGATAAATTTTTTCGCGATCTTATCAATGCCTTTATCAAACAGGTAATTCGTATAGGAATTCTCGACCGGTTCAGTTTTACGGCTTTCGATTTCCTCTGTTAATACATCAAAAATTCTCCGGCTTGAAAAATCTCCCTCAACCACTTCCCCGTTCCCGCCAATGGCCCTGTAAAAACAAGTCCTTTCCCCAGTATGGCAGGCCGGGCCTTCCGGGTCTACGCGGATCAAAAGCGTGTCAGCGTCGCAGTCGACCTGGATCGATTTCACTTTTTGCGTATTGCCGCTCGTTTCGCCTTTATGCCAGAGCGTTTCGCGGGAGCGGGAATAAAACCATGTTTCTTTTGTTTCAAGCGTCTTTTCGTACGCTTCTTCATTCATATACGCGAGCATGAGTACATCGCCTGTTTTGTCGTCCACCACAATTGCCGGGATCAGCCCTTTTGAAAAATCAAGCTTCACGAATATTCACCCCTTCTTTGCTGCAGCAGCCCTTTACTTCTTTGATGGTATACGTGCCTTCGTGAAAAATGGAAGCGGCAAGGGCCGCAGAGGCATTCGTTTCTTGAAATACTTTCAGGAAATGTTCCGGATTGCCACAGCCGCCGGATGCGATCACCGGAATCTTAATGGCCTCCACAACCGCTTTTGTCAGCGGCAGGTCAAATCCGTCTTTGACCCCGTCCGTATCGACGCTCGTGAGAAGGATTTCCCCAGCACCGAGCCGTTCGGCTTCCTTCGCCCATTCAATGGCGTCAATGCCTGTATCAATGCGGCCGCCGTTTACGATCACATGCCATTTTCCTTCGGCGACCTTTTTCGCATCAATTGCGACAACAACGCATTGCGCCCCGAACCGTTCTGACGACTTGCGGATCAGTTCCGGGTTCCGGACCGCCGCCGAATTCATCGACACTTTATCGGCACCGGCTTTTAACAGACGGGTGACATCGTCAATCGTACGCACGCCGCCGCCGACCGTAAACGGGATGAACACATTTTCCGCCGTCCTTTTTACCATGTTGACAACCGTATCACGCTGTTCATGGGTGGCGGTAATATCGAGGAAAATCAGTTCATCGGCGCCGCTTTCCGAATAAAACTTCGCAAGCTCAACCGGATCGCCCACGTTGCGGAGCCCGACAAAATTTGTGCCTTTTACAACCTGCCCGTCTTTGACATCAAGGCATGGGATAATCCGTTTTGCGATCATTTTTCCGCCCCCTTCAGCCGGATTTTACCTTCATAAATCGCTTTGCCGACAATCCCTTCTTGAATGCCGATTGCGCTTAAATTTTTCACGTCTTCTTCGCTCGTAATGCCGCCGGATGCGATAATGTCGCAGCTGACCGCATCGAGCAGTGATTTTAACGCTTCGAGGTTCGGGCCTTTCATCGTGCCGTCCCTTGATATATCGGTAAACACGATGCGTTGGACACCGAGCGATTCCATTTCTTTCGCAAAATCGATTGCATCCATCTCCGTAACCGACAGCCAGCCGTGGGTTGCCACTTTGCCGTTTTTCGCATCAATGCCGGCAACGATTTTTTCCGGGAATTCCTTCACTGCCGCTTTTAAAAATTCCGGATTTTCAATGGCGGCGGTGCCGAGCACGATCCGGTCCGCACCGATCTCCGCATATTTGCGCACCGTATCCAGATCGCGGATGCCACCGCCGACTTCAATCGGCACAGAAGATGCTTTGCATAATGTTTCAATCAATTCAAGCTGCGCCGGCCTCCCGGTTCTGGCACCATCAAGGTCCACGACATGGACCAATTCCGCGCCGTCAGCAATGAACCGTTTGAGTTGGGTTACAGGATCAGGCGCAACTTCTGTTGTCTTTGCGAAATCGCCCTGGTAAAGCCGCACGCATTTTCCGTCAATTAAATCAATAGCAGGAATGATTCTCATGCCTGTACCTCCAAACTGCTTTCCTGCAAAAATGTTTTTAGCAGCGCCATGCCGACTTTACCGCTTTTTTCCGGGTGGAACTGCATGCCGTATACATTCCGGTTGCGGACAACCGCGGGGATTTCCGCCCCGTAATCGGTTGTGGCAACAATATAAGGCGCGCTTGTTTTCGCCTGGTAAGAATGCACGAAATACACGTGTTTATTTTGAAAAGGTTTGAAGGACGGGAAACCCGCTTTCACATCAAGAGTATTCCAGCCGATATGCGGCAAAATTTCACCTGTCTGGATCAGTTCAACCGTTCCGGGGATAAAACCAAGCCCTTTTGAAACGCCATTTTCGAACCCGGTTTCAAATAATAACTGCATCCCGAGACAGATGCCAAGGAACGGTTTTTTGCGTGCGAGGTCTTGCAAAACCGGCCTCAGCCCCCGTTTTTCAATTTCTTCAATGGCGGCCTTAAACGCGCCGACCCCCGGCAGAATGATATGGGATGCATCATTCAGCTGCTCCGGGTCGTCCGTTACAACGACGTCATAGCCGAGCGTGCGGAAAGCGTTCGAAGCGCTCGCGATATTGCCCATGCCGTAATCCACAATTGCGATCATTCAATCAGCCCCTTTGTCGAGTTTACGCCCTTGATTTCCGGGTCGACCGCCACAGCCTGATGGAGCGCCCTACCTAAAGCTTTAAAGAGCGATTCGATTTTATGGTGCGTGTTTACACCGTATAACACCCTGGCGTGCACCGTCATCGCAGCCTGAAACGAAAATGCCTGGAAAAATTCGTGCACGAGCTCGGTGTCAAAATTGCCGAGCTTTGGATTGTCAAATTCCGCATCAAAATGAAGGAATGGCCGGCCGCTGATGTCAATGGCGACAAAACCGAGCGAATCGTCCATCGGGACATACGCAGAGCCGTACCGGGTGATGCCTTTTTTATCGCCGAGCGCTTCCCGGACCAATTGCCCAAGCACAATGCCAACATCTTCGACGGTATGGTGACTGTCGATGTGCAGATCGCCTTTTGCTTTTACAACAAGGCCGATGCGCCCATGCCTGGCAAATAATTCAAGCATATGGTCAAAAAAGCCGATGCCTGTTTCAATCGATACTTCTGTTGGATCGTCTAAATGGACGGCAACTTCAATGAATGTTTCATTTGTTTTTCTGCTTTTTGCCGCTGTGCGCAATTTTTTCACCCTTTCACCCGTTTTTCAACCGCCCGCAAGTGCCCAGCAAGCCGTTCTTCATTGGCAATCGCAATGACCTGCGGCGCCGCTTCCTGCAAAGCTTTTTCGGAATAATACAAGTACGTAATTTTTTTATAAAAATCGTCAACCGACAAGCCGGATGAAAATCTTGCCGTTCCGGATGTCGGCAGGACGTGGTTCGGGCCGCCATAATAATCGCCGATCGCTTCCGGCGTGTTTTCACCTAGAAATACGGATCCGGCATTTTTTACTTTGGAAAGCTGCTGGAGCGGATTTTGGACCTGGATTTCCAAATGTTCCGGGGCGAGCCGGTTGGAAAGTTCAAAAGCCTGATCAATATTTTCAACCAGCACGGCTGCGCTTTGCGTTTGAATCGATGCCTCGGCAATTTCACGGCGCGGTAGGACAGTGCATTGTTTTTCCAGTTCCGCTTTTGTTTCCTCAATTAACTTGCGTGACGTTGTGAACAAGAAAGTCCGGGCACTTTTGTCATGTTCGGCCTGGGCAATCAGGTCGGCTGCGATATAAACCGGGTTGGCATTTTCATCAGCGATAACTGCCACTTCAGACGGGCCAGCAATCATGTCAATGCCAACCGTGCCGTAAACGAGCGATTTTGCCGCCGCGACATATGCATTCCCCGGGCCGACGATTTTATCAACGGCCGGAATCGTTTCCGTCCCGTACGCCAGCGCGCCGACCGCCTGGATGCCGCCGACTTTATAAATCGTGTTAACGCCTGCTATATCGGCTGCAACCGATAAGATCGGGGCAATTTTTGTGCCTTCCCGTACCGGCGTCACCATGATCACTTCTTCTACGCCCGCCAGAACGGCCGGAATCGCGTTCATCAAAACAGACGATGGATAGCAGGCTGTCCCGCCCGGCACATAAATTCCGACTCTTTCAACAGGACGGAACAGCTGCCCAGAAACGATGTCTTCACCCATTTGCATGATCCGCGAGTTTTGCAGCTGTTTGGCATGGAAACTGCGGATATTCTCAGCTGCTTTTTTCAGGGCCTCAATGACCTCCTGCGAAACTTCCTGCCACGCCTGTTTACGTTCTTCGGCGGAAACTTCCCATGTATCCGGCACTTCGTCGTCAAATTTGGCAACATATTTTTTGACGGCCGCATCCCCGTTTAAGCGGATATCTTCGAGTACTTCTTTCGCTGTCTTTAACACTTCTTCATTGAGCGCGCCGCCCTTATTTTTGGAACGCAAAAAATTTTCAGCAAATTCTTCCTGCGTGTATTCCCTGATCATTTGTAAACCCCTTCTCCATGTAGTTTTTCGATAAATGGCTGGATGGACTGTTTCTTTATTTTTAAAGCCGAACGGTTGGCAATAAGCCTAGCTGTGATCAGCTGGATCTCCTCAATGACGACAAGGCCATTTTCCTTTAGGGTCGTACCTGTTTCCACTATATCGACGATCGCATCCGCGAGCCCGACGATCGGCGCCAGCTCAACGGACCCTTCCAATTTGACAATGTCTACCGATTCGCCTTTTTCGCGAAAAAAGCGCTGTGTAACATTCGGGTATTTCGTTGCGATTCTCCGTTTCCGGTTATGACGAATGCTTTCCGGTTTCCCTGCCAGCGCAAACCTGCATTTTCCAAATGGAAGCGGCATTAAATCAAAAACATCCGGCCGGGTTTCCGCCAAAATGTCTTCACCGACGATGCCGAGGTCGCAAATCCCGTATTCTACATAAGTCGCCACATCCCATCCTTTGACGAAAATACAGGTGAATTCATCCGTTTCAACAAGGAGTTTCCTGCCTTTTTCAATGAGCGGCCCGACGTCAAATCCGCGCGACTGCAAATACTGCAAAAATTGTTTTTCAACTCTCCCTTTTGTCAATGCAATGCTGATGGTCAAATTTCTTCCGCCTCCCATTTGCCGTGCTTGTTTGTAAAGCGGAGCACTGTGCTGAACTCGCCTTTTTGCGGCTTTTCAAACCGGATATCCACGATGCTTGATGAGTATGTTGATCTCAGTTTTTCCGCGTCGGCAAGCGTTTCTTCATTGGCAATGATGCAGATTTTTTCCCGGTTTCCGGCACGATCGAGCTGCTCCGCCAAAATATCCGCGTCAAAGGCAATTCCGACTGCGGTTGTATTACGGTTAAACTGTTCATACAGTTTGTCGTAGCGCCCGCCGGAAAAACAGGACGTGCCGGTTTTTTTTAAAAATCCCCTGAACAAAATGCCGGTATAGTAAGGAAGGTTTTTCACCCTGCCAAGATCGATGATGACGTCTTCCATGCCAATGGAAAACAATGTTTCCCCTAACTTTTGGATATGTTTGAGTTTTTCGGACAGTTCCGGCTCGCCTTTCCAGCGTTCCAAATACGTTTCGATCATTTGGAACGGGCCGTACGCATCAACGAGCGCTGCGAGTTCTTCCGCGATTTTTTTGTTTCCTCCGGTACGCGCAATCCCGTAAACTTCGTCTTTTCGTTTATCGTGCATCGCGCCTCTTAATCTGTCAACCTGTCCGGCCGGCAACTCAAGCCGCGCCACCAATTCTTCAAATATGCCGGCATGGCCGAGTTCGACCATCACAGCTTCCAACCCGAGCCTGCCGAAAAAATCATTGGCAAAAAATAAACATTCGCTTTCCCCTAAAATCGCCGGCAGATCCACGATTTCAATCCCAACCTGGCGGCTTTCAAGGCCCGGCGTTTCCTGCCTGAAAATGGAACCTTGGTATGCCCATTTATACTGCCGGAACGGTTTCTGCGAGAGCGCTCTCGCGATTGACGTCGTCCAGTCCGGCCGGAGCACTTCAATCTGGCCGCGGGCGTCAAACCATTTCAGCATATTTTGCAGCTTCATGCCGACTTTTTCGTTTGTAAAAGTTTCCGCATATTCCACAAGCGGCGTTGAGATTTCCGTGTAATTCCGCTGCTCCGCTGTCCGGCGGAATGTTTCAAACACTTTTGAGCGGTTGGCGACAATTGTGCCAATCTCATCCTGGCTGCCTTCCGGTAAAAACATCTTTTTCACTTCCTACCATTCTCTCTTTATTATGTTAGCACTCTAATATACTAAAGTATTTTGGTTGAGTTAACCATATCATATTTTATGAAGGTGGTCAAGGTGAAAAGCAATTCAATTTTGACTTGAGACGGTCTTTACGTGCTTTTTAAAGGCCGCCTTGACTATTTTGTGACTTAAAACGTTTTACAACTTTATAAAGGCCCTACTGTGAATTTTTAAAGCGGTAACAAAGCTGTCCCCTATTCGGTTTTAGATTGTTTTTTCTCTACTGGCACACCGCAGGACGGCTCCATCTGGAAGTAAAGATGGTAATGGTTGGCACATCCCGGATTAAACGAGGCGCCGCAATGGGGGCAATGCCCTGCTGCCAAGTATTCACGGATTGCAAGTTCGTGTTTACATACGCCGCAAAGAATGGCTTTTTCATTCCATTCCTGCTCTTCCCAGCGTGCCACCGGATGATCTTCTGCTTCTTCATGGCACCGGTAGCAAGGATAAAATTTCCCGCAGCACTTAAACTTTATCGCAACCACATCCAATGGAGAAGCATAATGGATGCAGCGCGTCTCGGAATCCACCACCGCACCGTAAATTTTCGACAATGTGTTTCCCCCTTTGCACAATATTTTTCAAGATACATGTTTATTTTATCATCAATTACAGGCCAAAAAAATAGACTGCTTTCAACAGCCTAAACTGTTTATTTAAACAACGACTCCTCCTTGATCCCAATTTAAAATATTGCCCGGCCCGCAGCGTTAAACGCATGCGGATCCGGGAGAATATCTCGGCTGATGTAAAGCAGGATTCCAAGCACCACAATGAGCAACAGGTAGGCCAGCCCCGCGAGAATTTTTTCTTTTGCCGCCGTTTGGAAATACTGCCTCATTTGCAGGGCGTTTTTTTCTTCCTCTTTTATATTTCTCTCCAGCCATTCCAGCCCGGTCTCCGGATCTTGAAAAGACGTAAATTGATAAATTTCCAGCCGCTTTTCCAGCAGGGCGAGGCGCACCTTTTTGTAGTTCTTCCGTAAATGTTCGTTCTCTCTTATAAACCGCACCCGTTCCTTTAACCGCCGGCCGTATTGTTCATCTTCATAGGCAAGCACATTCCGTTCATATACGTCCTCCGTTTGCTGGAAGCTTTGCAAAGCCTGTTTTCTTTTTTCTAGCAGGTGCAAAAAACCTTGAGAAAGCCGGGCCGCATACGGGCGCCGCAGCTGGGAGAAAGCTTCAAAGGCACCGATAATGAGTATAAAGACGATCACCGGATTTGGCGCGAAAAATGAATACACCAAAAGCAGCATAAGGCCGATCAGCCATATTTTCGGCGAAATGACCGTAACGATCCTTCCGCCGTCCAAAGGCGAAAACGGAATTAAATTAAAAAGATTAATCACCGCGCCAAGGTAAACGGCGAGCAGCCATACATCCCCGTGCGTCAATAAATACAAAAGAAGCGCAATGACCGTTGCGGCCGTCCCGAACAGCGGGCCGCCGTAAGCAATATAGCTTTCATCTTTGGAATGTTTGATTTCTTCTTGAATGCCGACAGCCGCCCCGACAAAAGGGATAAAAAAGATCGGCGATGTTTTCACCCCGCGTTTTTTAGCCGCGATCATATGGCCTGATTCGTGCAAAAGCATCGAATATATCAATGCAACCGCAAATTTCCAGCCGTAAACAATAGCGTACACGCCAAGGGATAAAAATAAGGTGAATAAAGATGACAATTTCATTAGTTTTAAGATTGCCAGTACATATTTCAGTTTCGCCAAAACGAGCAGCCCGACAGAACCGAGGCTGAAGATCGCATGTTTTGTTTTGCTGTTTTTCCGGGACATCAAAAGCCACCTCGTATCCGTTTGAATCGTATTTTAATATTTCTTTACGAAAAAATGCAGATGAAGTTTCACATTTTCCCAAAATGATGCATTTCCCCGCATAAAAAAGGATGGCACGGCATAAAATGTACAAGTTTTTCTGCGAAGGCCTGAACGAAAAAACAGCCGGAACCCGTACATAATCCGGCATCCTTTATCAAACAGTATGTATGGTAAAGGAGGGAACCGGATGGGCAATTCGAAACAACCATCGAAAGCGGCAAAAAAAGGCAATTTAGCGTGGTGGCAGCTTTCGCTTGTAGGTGTCGGCTGCACGATCGGAACCGGGTATTTTCTCGGCTCAGGCATCGGAATTAAAACCACTGGCCCTTCGATCGTGTTTTCTTTCCTGATCGCAGCCATCGGAACATATATCGTTTTCCATGCGCTCGCGAAAATGACAGCCGATGACCCGCGCGAAGGCTCATTTTGCTATTATGCGAAAAAAGCTTACGGGAATTGGGCTGGTTTCAGCTGCGGCTGGAATTACTGGTGTTCAAATATCCTCATTATGGGCAGCCAATTAACCGCGCTGTCCATTTTGACAAAGTTTTGGTTCCAAAATGCGCCGTTATGGGTAATGGCGGCCGTTTACGCATCTCTTGCCATCATTGTCGTCCTGTTCGGCACAAAAGGATTTGACAAGGTGGAAAATATTCTGGCCGTTGTCAAAACCGCAGCAATTGTCATGTTTATCGTGCTTGCGTTTTGCGCCTTGTCCGGCTGGATTAACGGAAGGCACGGAGGCGGAGTGCGGCTTCCGGATACTTATGGTGAGTTCCTCCCCCACGGCTTGATGGGCTTTTGGGCTTCACTCATTTACGCCTTTTATGCGTTCGGCGGGATCGAAGTCATCGGCTTAATGGCGATGCAATTAAAAAACAAGGACGATGCGCCAAAGTCGGGATCGATTATGTTAGTCTTGTTAACCATCATTTACGTGCTCTCGCTCGGCCTTACCGTCACTATGGAACCATACACGGCTTTTAACGATAAAGAAAGCCCGTTTGTCAAGGCGATGGATGATTATCATCTTACTTTTTTCCCCCATGTATTTAATGGGGCGATTATTATTGCCGGATTTTCCACCATGACTGCTTCTCTGTTCGGGGTAACCAATCTACTTGTCACCTTGTCGGATGACGGAGACGCGCCAAAACTGTTCGAGAAAAAGATCAAAAAGTGGAAAAACCTCCCCCTTCCATCACTGGCACTCGCTACCGCCGGTTTGGTTTTATCCATAATTACTGCGCTTCTTTTGCCGGGGAAAATTTACGAATACATTACAACAGCTGCCGGGATTTTGCTTTTAATGAACTGGCTGTTTATTATCCTCTCCGCAATGCGCGTGTTAAAAATGAAAGGCTCTGACAAAATAATGGGTTATATCGGTATGGTGGTTCTGCTGCTCTCGATCAGCGGGACACTGGCGGAAAAAGAAATCCGCCCCGGGTTTTATGCAAGCTTGATCGTCATGATATTTATCATCGCCATTGCCATATTGGTGAATCGGAAGAAAAACCGCCGTCAGGCAGATAGCCCCGCTCTCGAATAAGCGGGGTTAACCCTCCGTTTTTTCTTTTCCAAAAATAAAGCGCAGTTTTTCTTGTTCCAGTTTCAGTTTGGCATCGAACGCCTTTTCATTTTTCTTGAATCCTTTGATGAGGTTTGTTTCTTCGCCGGCTAAAAGTTTTTTTACATTCGCCTGGCTGATTTTTTTGCCGAGTATGACTTTCGGAAGCGTAAAGGTGCATCCCGATTTTTGATAGGCGCTGCAGCCGTAAAAATTGCCTTTATCAACGATATCGCCGCCGCATTTCGGGCATTTGCCCATCTTTTTGCCTAATGTATATTTCGATTTCACCCTTTTGATCTCATCCACTTTCAAACCGGAAAAATCCCATTCGTTTGCGGATTGGACTGCATCGTGCACAATTTTGGCTGACAGCTTTTTTGACTGTTCCATGAAGCCAGCCGGGGATGCCTGCCCTTTCCCGATTTCCCGGAGACGCTGCTCCCATTTTGCCGTCATTTCCGGGGAGGCGAGGATTTTACCGCCGACCGCGCGGATGAGCACTTTCGCTTTATCGGTTGCATATACCTGATTTTTCTTCACTTCGATATATTTACGCTCTTTTAATAAAGTGATCACCCCTGCCCTTGTTGCTTCCGTCCCGAGCCCTTCGACATCCGCCATCACTTTTTCAAGTGCTTCATCTTCAATAAATTTTCCCGCTGTTTTCATAAGCGTAATCAGCTGTCCTTCCGTATACCGTTTCGGCGGCTGGGTTTTGCCTTCTTTTATCTTGACATCCTTTACAATGCCCTTATCCCCCTGTTTGACTTCCGGCAAAATGCGGTCTTTCTCTTTTTCATTTGCAAAAATGACTTTGCGCCAGCCTTCTTTTTCCATCTGCGTGCCTTTTGAAATAAATTCGGCGCGCCCGTCCACCAGCGTCTTAACCGTAGTATAATGATAAACCGCATTTCCGTAATGGGCGGCAATGAGACGTCGCACAATCATATCGTAAATTTTCCTCTCGTCATTCGGAAGATTTTCCGGGTTTACCACCTGTTCAGTCGGGATGATCGCATAGTGGTCAGACACCTTTTTTTCATTCACGAAGCGTTTATTGTTGATGATGGAGGGGTGCGGAAGCGGGAAAAACGGGGCATACTCAGGATAAGTCTGCAGTTTTTGCAAAATATCCGGAAACGTTTCGGCTTCCCCTTTTGTGACGTAATTGGAATCGGAACGCGGGTAGGATACGATCCCTTTTTGGTACAGAGACTGTACCAGATCAAGCGTTTTTTTCGGTGGGAATTTAATAGCCTGGTTTGCGGCCGCCTGCAGTGACGATAAATTAAACAGAAGCGGGGGCTGGAATTCTTTTCTTTCTTTTTTAAGCGCCGCAACTTTTGCCGGTTTTTGTCGGCAAAATGCGGCGATCCGCTCCGCCATGGCGGGGTCTTTTAAACGCGATTCGCCATTTTTTACCCACTTTCCTTCGTATTGTTTGTCATCAAATTGAAACAAGGCGGTGACTTCCCAAAACGGTTCAGGCTTAAAATTTTCGATTTCAAGTTCCCTTTTTACAATTAAAGCAAGGGTCGGCGTCTGGACGCGTCCGACAGAAAACACATCATTGATCCCTTTTTGCTTTAGAAGCAGGCTGTAGACGCGCGAGGCGTTCATGCCGACAAGCCAGTCCGCACAAGCGCGAGCATATGCCTCATGATATAAAGAACTGGTATCTTCGTCATGTAAAAGATTCCGGAACCCTTCCTTGATCGACTGCGGTGTCAGAGAAGAGATCCATAAGCGCTTCAGCGGCTTTTTGATGCCGGACAAATGGATGATATTGCGGATGATCAGCTCCCCTTCTCGGCCGGCATCGCCCGCATGGATAATCTCTGTCACACGCGCATCTTTCAGCAACTTTTTGACGGTATGAAACTGCTTATATTTCGTTTTGGAAACTTCATATCGGAATTTTTCCGGAATGATCGGCAGCGTTTCAAGCTTCCACTGCTTCCAGGCGGGGTTATAGCTTTCCGGCTGCACGAGCTGCGCCAAATGGCCGACCGCCCATGTGCAGTAGGCGCCTTCCGGGAAAATGTCATTGGGACGGATCTCGATATAGCCCTGGCGTTTTACAAAGGGAAAAACCGAACAAAGGGTGAGCCCCTGGTCGGGTTTTTCGGCGATGATCAATGGAAACGACAAACTCAACCACTCCTCTCGATTTCTAACCTTACTTTACAATGTTTTCCGGAAAATGCCAAGGCAAAATAAAAAGCCCGGCTAAACAAAACACTTCGTCTGAGCTTTGTTTAGCCGGGCGGCCTCCAAAAATTCAGTTGATCCCCCATCGTACCCTTTTCACTTCCTGATGTATATGCTATTTTTTTGTTTCTTCCATTTGCGCATAAACACATTAGTCCAAAATCGTCACCTGGATCGTGCGGCGCCCCCAGTTCATTGCTTCACCCGTATTCGGCACAAGGACGTCGATGCGGTTCCCTTTGATGGCACCACCGGTATCGCCGGCAACAGCCGTTCCGTAACCTTCCACGTACACTTTTGAGCCGAGCGGAATAACATTCGGGTCAACGGCGATCACTTTTGCGTCCGGATTGTTTTTCAAATTGATGCCGGTCGCCGTTACGCCGGAACAGCCCGGATCATTGGCCGTATAAGCCGTTGCCGTTACGGTTATTGTCCTTCCTTGCGGGCGGGAAGTGGTTTTTTCGGATGTTTGTACATTTACCATCGGCTTTTTCACTTCCACCCTTGCCTGATCCGTATTCGTTTTTGCCTGAACGGAGACGTCTGCAGAATCATCCTTCACCGTAATCTTGCTCCGGGGATTGGTATGGATGACAATTTCGTCATTTGGGAAAATGATGTTGGATGGCAGGTCGTTCCATTTTTTTAATTGTTCGACCGTTACTCCATATTTGGCCGAGATTTCCGAAAGGGTATCCCCGGCTTTAATGACGTAAACTTTTTTCGGGGAAATTTTCAGTTTTTGTGCAGGATAGATGGTTTCTGTGGAAAGCTGGTTCCATTGCTTCAATTCTTTGACGGATGTGTTGTATTTTTTTGAAATCCCCCAAAGTGTATCCCCCTGTTTTACAGTATAAGTATCCGGGGCGGCGGCTGAAGCATTGGCAGCCATCACACTTGTTAATGTCACCGCAGCCGCGAGTGCTGTTACTGCTTTTTTCATAAAATGCAACCTCCTCTTTTTGCCGACTTTCCGCCAACACCAAAAATGCTAACATAATGAAGTAACAGCCCGATAACGGGAAAGTGTTGATTTGGTTACACAAAAAGCAGCCTTTGTAATATCGTGAAAAATTTGTAACATAGGCATATTGTCATAGTTTCGCGCATAGATACAAAAAAACACCGTCGAATTTCGGCGGTGTTTTTCAAACTTTACTCCTGGTATTCGATTTTTGTCAATGGGTCTTTTGCCGGCCCTTCTACAACTTCCCCTGTAAAAGAAAATCTTGAACCGTGGCACGGGCAGTCCCATGTCCGTTCCCCTGAGTTCCATTTCACTTCGCACCCCATATGTGTGCAGGTCGTATCGAGGAGATAGATGTTTCCCTCGTTATCCTTATAAGCGCCTGCCCGCTTTCCGTTGATACGGACAACGGCGCCTTCATCCGGTTCCAATTGTTCCAATGGTTTATCCGGCAAATCAAACTTTCCTTTTACAAGGTGCTCTGCTACATCCACATTTGCGGAAACGAAATTCTTTACCATTGGATCCGCTTCAAAACGCTGCGGTGCGAACATTTCCACATAAGGATTTTCTTTTTGCAAAATCAGATCACGCATGATCAGGGCGGCAACATGGGTGCCCGTCATCCCCCATTTTCGGAAACCGGTCTCAATGAAAACATTCGGTTCCATTTTCGTAACCGGCCCGATATAAGGGATTTTATCCAGTGTCGTTAAATCCTGCGCCGACCACCGGCAATAAAATGTTTCAATCCCGAATGTTTTTTCGGCGAATTCCTGCAATACTTCATAATGCCGGATCATCGGACCGCCCTGGCCGGTTTTATGGTTTTCGCCCCCGACCAAAAGCAGTTTTTCACCTTCCGCTTCCACTTCACGGAAGGATCTCGTTGGCTGTTCGGTATTGATATACATCCCGCCCGGAAATGGCTTTTCGGGCTTTACCGCAATTAAATAGGAACGTTCCGGGTACATTCTTGTAAAATAAAGCCCTTTTGCATCGTAGAAAGGATAATGCGTGCAAATGCAGACGTAATTGCAGGAAATCGTGTGCCCTTTTTCCGTTTTGATTTTAATCGGGTTGCCGTATTCAATGTCTTTAGCCGTTGTATTTTCGAAGATCGGGACTTGCTTTTCCATTAAAAATTCGACTAAAGCTTTTAAATACGAAAGAGGATGGAATTGTGCCTGGCGTTCCATTTTTACCGCTTTTTTCGCGGGGATCCCGTCCGGCAGCCTATCCAGCCATTCGCCATGGATACCGAGCGTATCATATGCCCGCATTTCTTTCTCAAGTTTTTCAAAATAATCATCCGAATTAGTGTAAAGAAAGGCAGCCTGATGGGAAAAACTGCATGAAATGTCGTTTTCACGAATGATGTTTTTAATCAAGGACGCGGCCGCTTCATTAGCTTTGTAATAAAGCCCGGCCCTTTCTATGCCGATATGCTGGATCAGTTCATCATAAACGAGGCCGTGTTGTGCCGTAATTTTCGCCGTTGTATGGCCGCTTGTGCCGTTCGCAATTTCTCCCGCATCAAAAAGCACAGTTTTTATTCCTTCTTTTGCAAGCAAATATGCCGTCACAATCCCGGCCATTCCTGCGCCGGCAACCGCCACATCCGCCTCAATGTCTTCTTGCAATGAGGGAAAACGCGGTAGTGATACTGTTTTGCGCCAAATTGGTTCCGGATAATGCGGAATTGATTTTTCGTTCATCGTTTAACCTCCCGAGTCAGACTCTCAATAATAGTCTTCCCCGGAGAGGAAAACGTAAACATGATTTTAGCTGTTGATCAGTTTTGTTGTAATTTGGCGCATAATGTCACCCCTGCTGATGACGCCTACAACGCGCCCGGCCGGATTGACAACCGGCAATTTTTTAAAATGGTGTTTGGCTAAAATACTTAAGGCGTTTTCAAAATCGTCATCCGGTTTCACCGTATACAGTTCCCGCCGTTTCATGATTTTTTCAACAGGCAAGTCAAGGCTTTGCGCAAGCTTTTCGTTAAAATCTTCACGTTCGTTCACGACGATTGTGATATAAAAATCGTAGACCGTCCGCGCTTTCGGCTGCAGGAAGCGAATGACATCCCCGTCGCTGATCATTCCGAGCAGCTTCCCCTGTCCGTCGACGACAGGGACACCGCCGATTTTATGGTCAACAAGCACTTTTAACAGCTCCCGGATCGTTGTTTCTTTTTTCACTGTTATCACATCGCGGATCATAAAATCTCTAACTTCCAATTAAATCGCCCCTTGTGGTTATAAGGTTTACAATTATTGTAAACCTTTACCGAATGGGAAGCAATGAGAAAACAGCCTAGCCTATTTTAGGATATTGGTTTGCCTTAATGTCCAAGGCTGCCCGGGTCGGTATATTTGCCGTAATCCGGAACCGCTGCTTCGTCAAAACGCGGTGCCAAGTTTTGAAGGCCTTCCCTTCAGTTCAGCGTCCGACATCGGGATAACGTTGCTGCAGACAGCACTCGATGCTTCAGCCGTAGGAGTCTCTTCTTACCCGCTTAAATCCAAAATATAGACGGTCATCAACAATAACATTTAACAGAGCCAAAAAGAAAAAGCGGATATGCCCCGCGCAAGGGAGACATGCCGCTTTCACATTTAAAACCATCCAATTTTTATCCTTTATGCCGCTTTCCGGTGTTCGTGCCGGTATTTTGTCAACAACTGCGGCGCGGCATTAAACAGAACTACTGTGATCGCCGCACACAAAACCGTATTGCCGATCATCGTGCCGCCGTTAACGATTAGCGAATACATAAAAGCGGATTGTCCAGCCGGCGCGTAAGACCCCCAAAAAACAATTCCGGCGATAAAATGCCAGAAATACCGGGCGATGCTGCCGACGAGAACCGAAAGGGACATCCATACAGACATGGCCCCTTTATGCCCTAAGCAGCTGCTATTTTGGATCAGCGGGCGCAATAACCCTGCGAAGCCGATAAACGAAAAGGCGACCGGATATTCCATAATGCCTTGCACCGGGTTCAAAATGTCGTTCGCATCTCCTGTGACAAGCTGCAGGAGGCTCCAAATAAAGCCGGACAATACGCTTGCCATGAATCCCCAACGGAACGCCACTACAAAGATTGGCATCATCGCAAACGACAAGGAAATGCCCGATGTCACTTTTATGGACGGCAGCAAATCCAACACCATCGAGAATGCTGCAAAAATCGCCGCTTCAATCATGGCCTGCAAACTTAAATTTTTCATTAAAAAATCCCCCTTTTGGCATGCATGAACATAACTGACCATGGGAGACAAGAGAAAAGCATTCCACATCCCTACGTCAGCATTAACTGGACAGGTTCAAAGGGTCAGAACTTCACGTTCACTCTCAGCTAAACGCTCCCCCTGTGGTTACGTTCATGAAGTTGTCAATTTTTAATATAAACCTCTTTTTGCAACATTTCAACAAAAAAGATTATTTGTATGTGTTAAGTTTTTCTCGACACTGTTTAAATATCGGGTATTCCAAGACACCCTCGTATAATAAGTTTCGATCCTATTAAATGAGTCAATTTCAGTTGAATGATTGTTCTTTGACAAGTGAATCTTTGATGTTTTCGGGTCGAGCCCCGAAAACATCAATTTAGGACTTGGGCGTTTCGTGATGTTCCTAGATAATGTTCTTAGGATCATTTGGGTTAACGTTGAGAACACTCTGTAGCTTTGACTACTTAAAAAGTCTGCGTCCCCAGTTTTTGCCCGACCTTCTAACCCGTAGGCTGTTCCTCCGGTGAACACCACGCTGAACGTGGCAGCGTTCAGACGCAGCTCGTGGCTCCGGATGAGTTCTGATAAGCGAGGCTGATTGATCGGCAAACCATCTGGGGGCATCCCGAAGCGCCTGATCCCTTGATCCTAAAATGAAAGGAGGTTCAATCCAATGAAACTTTTTGTCGGAATTGATGTAAGCTCAAAGGACATGAAAGCCTGCCTTATGAATCAGGAAGGCGAAACGCTTAGCACCCTTACAGTTGCGAACAACTTGCCAGGTGTTACTGAATTGCGTAATGCCATTGTCCATACATCATGGGTTCACCATATCAAGATGATCTAAATTGGTATGGAAGCGACGTCTGTCTATAGTTGGCATCCGGCCATATTTTTTAATCAGGATGATCTGTTAAATCAGTGAAATTCTAAGGTCTATGTGATCAACCCCAAACAGATCAAAAACTTCAAAAAGGCTTATGCCGAAATGGATAAGACAGACATGAATGATGCCTGGGTCATTGCCGACCGGCTTCGTTTCGGGCGCTTGAAAAAGACGCTCATCATGAGTGAACAATTCCAAGCCCCGCAACGCCTCACACGGATGCGGTTCCACATTACCGAAAACATGACACGGGAGAAGCAAATGTTTCTTCAGCACCTGTTTTACAAGTGTAGCTCCTTCACCACAGAGGTGGATCAGTCCGTGTTTGGAACCACTCTTTTGGATTTCTTAATGGAGGCCTACAGCTTGGATGAAATCGCCCAAATGCC
>NZ_BKZR01000025.1:0-48817 GCF_008974225.1 Weizmannia acidilactici
TTAAGAAGGGGCTTTTGGGACAGCCCCTTTTCGTTAGGCCCTTTCTTCAAACCGTTTGGCAATTTCAACAATTACCTGAACGGCTTTTCCCATCGTTTCAACTGAAACATATTCATATTTGCCGTGCATGTTTTCCCCGCCGGCAAAAATATTCGGTGTCGGCAGCCCCATGAAAGACAGCTGTGAGCCGTCCGTTCCGCCGCGTACAGGGGAAATTTTCGGCTCGATGCCGAGGCTCTTCATGGCGTCATATGCAATATCGACAATTTCCTTCACCGGTTCGATTTTTTCTTTCATGTTATAATATTGGTCGGCAAGTTCAATGGTAATTTTATCCTGTCCGTATTTTTCTTTTAAGCTGTTCACGATCGACTGGAGATTGGCTTTCTTTGCTTCAAACTTTTCCCGGTCATGGTCGCGGATAATGTAATACATTTTCGTTTCTTCGACATCGCCATGAATGGAGATGAGATGATAAAACCCTTCGTATCCTTCCGTCCGTTCCGGCACTTCATCTTCTGGGAGCAAGCTGTGCAGTTCCATGGCGATTTTTGCCGAATGGACCATTTTTCCTTTTGCGCTGCCCGGGTGGATATTGTTGCCGCGGATCGTAATTTTGGCGGAAGCGGCATTAAACGTTTCGTATTCCAGTTCACCGAGCGGGCCACCGTCCATTGTGTATGCAAAATCGGCCCCGAAAGCGCCGACATTAAATTTATGCGGACCCCTGCCGATTTCTTCATCCGGCGTAAAAGCAACCCTGATTTTTCCGTGTTTGATTTCCGGATGGTGCAGCAAATAATCCATAGCCGTCATGATCTCGGCCACGCCGGCTTTATCGTCGGCCCCGAGCAGTGTTGTACCGTCCGTCGTAATCAAAGTTTGCCCGATATAATTTTTTAAGTTCGGATATTCTTCAGGGGACAGGACAACACGCAGACTTTTGTTGAGGACAATTTCTTTTCCGTCATAATTTTCAATAATTTGTGGGTTGACATTTTTGCCGGTAAAATCTGTCGTGGTGTCGACATGGGCCAAAAATCCGATCGTTGGGACTTTTTTGTCAGTGTTGCTTGGCAATGTCGCAAAAAGATAACCGTTTTCATCAAGGGTGACTTCATCCATGCCGATGGCTTTACATTCATCAGCAAGCATGTGGAGGAGCGTCCATTGCCCCGGCGTGGAAGGGCAGGTTTCACTGTCTTCGTTGGACTGGGTATCAACTTTTACATATGTAGTAAATCTTTTAATCAGATCTTCTTTCACGGCAATCCCTCCTAAGGATAAATTATGTGTATATTTTACCAGAACAGGAAAGGCCGGGCAGCTTATTCGCAGTATTTTTGGTAAAAGGTTCCGAGCGTATATTTGTAATTCGGGTGCCACGGCTTGTCTTTTCCGCAGTAATGGATAAAAATCGTATAGTTTTTGATCCAGTTTAAGTCGTGCTTCTTGCTGAAATACTTGGAGAGTTCAAAAAAACGCGCATCATAGTTATATCGGCAGCTTTCGACAGGTTTTATTTTGTTCCAGAATAATGCGTTGAATACGTCCTGGTCGGGGAGGATCAGTTTCAGCTTGTTCTCCTCGATAAACTCGTAGATCTCTTCCATTTTCACATGCTGCCGGATTAAGGCCATATTCATCAGCAGCACACCGGTGTTAAAGTATCCTTTTGCATTCGGTGTTCGCAGGCGGAGCTTGTTGATCAGCCGGGCTTTTTTCGCCGAATGTTCATGTTCGGATGCGATAAAGAAATGGCCTTCAAAGTCTGTATAGTAAAAAGGAGCAATCGGATTAATACAGACGATATCCGGATCGAGATAGAGGATTCTTTCGACATGTTCTGGCAAAAATAAATGGGCGGCCAGCCGGTAATACATTTCTGAAGTGTAATGCCTGAGGACCGGGGCATCTTTGAACATATTGGGGTCAACCCGGATCGGAAAAAAATGGTGTCCTTTGTCTTGGATGTAGGTATCCAGCGGCGAAAGTTTCTCTTCCGGAATGGAGGAATGGAGCAAATAGATCGAAAATGCTTCTTTTTCGTTGTTTTGGAAAAGAGAATTTAATAACACTTTCAGGGGAGAAAGATAGTTTTCATTTAACGTGACGAGGATATTCATTGTATTTCCACCTTTAGACTGACAAGTTTCTGCTTACTTTTATGATACAAGTTTCGGTTTACATAAACAAATTTTTTCCGTATGCGGGTTTATATTCGCCGCTGGAATTTGAAATCAGGCATTTTTTAACAAAATAGCCCGGCCTATTAAAAGGTCAAGCTCTGAGAAGGGATAATCTTTCCCACGGTTTTGAAAGCCAGCGGCGGGTGGCAAATGTGCCGCGGAACCATTCATCGATTCCTTGGGCAATCCAAATGCCGAGTAGCCCAAGGCCGAAATGCACCCCGAGGAAATAACTTAGGCCGACAGCGAACAGCCACATCGAAAAAATCCCGATCAGAACGGGGAACCGTACATCGCCAGCCGATTTTAACGAGCTCATTAATACAATATTCATCGCCCTTCCCGGTTCAGTGAAGACAATCGCCCAAAGGATTGGAAGGCTGACGGCGAGGATGTCTCCGTTTTCCGTAAACAGGCGCATAACAGGCGATCCGGCCAGCGCGATCGCCAGTGATGTGAGGAACGACGCCGCCATGGCGAGCTTTAATGTTTTCATGCCGCGGTGCAGTGCCCGGTCGTAATCTTTCGCACCGATGTATCGGGCAACAAGCAGCTGTGTGCCGGATGCGATCGCCAGCGTAAATAAATAACAGATCATGGAAATGTTTGTTAAATAGACGCGAGCGGCAAGGGATGCATCGCCAAGCACTGCTATGAACCCTGTAATAACGAGCTGGGAAAATTGGTAAGAAAAGTTCTCGCCGGCAGACGGGACGCCGATCTCGAGCAGTGCACGGATATCCCCTTTCTTCAGAGTGACAATATCTTTGATCCCCATTTTGAGCTCCAACCTGTGGTACACAAGAAATAGAAGCGCAGAAACGGCAAATACGCGCGCGACGACGATGGCCCACGATACGCCCGCCACGCCGGTTACCGGAAGGCCGAAAATGCCCGAAATCGCCAAAATGTTGCCGATAATGCTGATGAAATCCATCAAAACCGTCACAAACATGGACTCCTTCGTATAACCGTGGCTTCTCAAGACGGCGCTCAATGCCAAGGAGATGGATTCCAGGAACAGTGATGCCCCGCATATTTTTACAAAAGTAAGGCCGTAATCATAAACCTTCCCGTGGATATCAAAAAACCCGAGAAGGTTCCGGCCAAAGAAAAAGACGATCAGCCCGACGGCAAGCCCGAACCAAAAATTCAACCCGAATGCGGAGTGTGCCACTTGGCGCGCTTCCCGGATTTTTCCGGCCCCTAGGTTTTGGCCAATTAAAATGACGGCGCCGATAGACGTCACATTAAAGATGAGAATGAACATATTTAACAACTGGTTGGCAACGCCCACCCCGGCAGCGGCATTGTCGGAATAGTGGCTGAGCATGAGCGTTGCAATGATCCCGATCCCCATATGCAGGGAAAGTTCAATAAAAAGCGGCCAGGAAATTTGGAACAAGGTTTGGTCCTTGTAGTGCTGTTGTTCTTCCAATGCTTTATCCCCTTTTATCAATGATATTTTTCTATATGTATACGCCGGGTTCCGTTGCCATCCGGCATGTATTTCTCTTCAATACTAGAAACATTGTAATCCTTATTAGAACGCTGTCAATCTACAGGTACTGAAATATCTTGACTTTTTTATAGATAGGATGTTTTTCGGGAAAAAGACTTAAAAAAGCTTTGTTTGCATGTTTACGAAAAGGCAAACAATTGCATGCAAAAATGCAAACATGTTTACAAACATGCAAACACCCCGGTATGATTGGATTTTTGAAAAGTTTACAAAATGCAAACATGTTTACAATTCTATTAAAAAAGTTCAGACTATTGATTATTTTCATAGACTCTTATATTCTATAGAGTAAGTAACAGAAGAAAGCGCTATAAGGGAGGAAAAATGAATGGGAAAGACCCGGATTGCAGCGGTTGATGTGGGCAACGATTCTTTAAAGGCGATTTTTGGAAAACTGGAATATGAACTCAATATTCCGAACGTAATTGCTAGAGATATTGAAGACCGGCCGGTGATCGGCATAGAGGAATTGGACAACAAAAATCCGCTCGAAGGCATCCATGTGAAAGTCCACTCCCCTGCCTTGAAAGAAAATAATGTAATTTACCGTGTCGGGGAGCTTGCGACAAAAAGTGATAATGCAACAGAACTTGACCCGGGCAGCAGCAAATCGGAAGAAGACCAGACGCTCGTCATGCTCTTTACAAGCCTGGCGCTTGATGCTGTAAGGGAAGAAAATGCAAAAGTTTTTACAAAAAACAAAAATGTCATTGATGCCAGTTATACCCTCGGGACAGGCCTGCCGCTCCGCGAAGTGAAAGAAGGGAAAGATGCGGGCTACCGGTCGCAGCTGCTCGGATCTGTCCATCAGGTGGAGTTTCTCGTGACGCCAAAGTACCAGGGATTAAAAGTAAATCTTAAATTTGATGAAGTAAAAGTCTACCCGGAAGGTTTTGCGGCATTCATCAACCTTGTCATGGATAATGATTTAAATATTATCAACCGGGATCTCATTGATAAACGGATCTTAATCCAGGATATCGGCGGATTGTCGACAGATATTGCCGTGATCAAAAACAGGACGGTCGATGATGACCGGGCGCAGGGATTTAACCTCGGCGTTTCGGAAGCGCTTGAGCAAATCCGCGAAGAAATCCGGGTGAAATACGGGGTTGAATTGGACAGCCGGCGTGATGTGGTGGACATTATCACGAAAAAGCATGACCGCAATCATATCATGGTAAAAGGCAGCCGGACAAGCGTCCATGATATTACCGACCGCGTCCTGTTTGACCTTGCCAAAAAACAGTACCGCTTGCTCCGGAATGTCTGGCAGAAAAACTCGCAAACGGAAATTTGCTATTTTGTCGGTGGCGGTTCCGTTGTCCTTAAAGATTATTTAAAAACGTTAAACAACAATTTGGATGGGTACAACATCGATTTCTTTGAAGACGAAAAAGAAAGCATTTGGATGATGGCGAATGCCTACTACAAATTAATTTCGGATTATGTGAGGAAAAACATTAAACCGGAAGACAAAGGAAAGAAACCTGTCGAATCCAAATAAGGTGAAAAGGCATGGAAAAACAAAGTGAGATGAAGAGGGGACAGACGATTGCTTTCCGGATCCCCTCGGACACACCCGACCATATTTTAAGGGAACTCCAAAAGCTGAAAGAAAAAGAAAGAAGGAATTTTTCAAGAAAAATTGCCGAATACGTGGTACAAGGCATCAACCAATCGCTGGTAAAAGAAAAAGAAACGATCACGATCCCGCTTCCCCGGAAGCTGTCGAAAGCCCAGCATGACTGGCTCAAGCATGAACACTCGGAAGCGATGTTGGGCAGCATCGTCTACCAGCTGATCCAGGATCCACTACGGGTGACGTCGCTGTTTGCCGCGTTGGCAAGCAAATCGACAAATATTGACGAAGCCCTGTATTTGCAGGAAGACCTCCCGGAAATAGGGGCGCCGGATAAGACGGAAACAGCGAACGCTGCTGCCCCCGGCACGGTACAGGATGATCTCGATGCTTTCGACTGGAGGACGGCGGTGCAGGAACAGGCTGCCGCGGAAGAACCGGAAAAAGAAGAGGACCTGGAAGATCTGCTTGGAGACTTTCTGGCCAGCATGAATAAATGAAAAGGGTTTTCCACGCTGTCTTGTATGAAAAAGGGCGCCCCAGAGTCAATGATTGACTTTAAGGGTAGCCCCTTTTCATTTTAAGAAATAGTACTATAATGAAAATTAAAAAAAGGGGATGGCAAAGATGGAAAACATCATTGAACTTTCTGGGGTAAGTTTTATGCGGGACGGCAAAAAACTGCTTTCGGATATTAACTGGACCATCCAAAAAGGGGAACACTGGGCTGTCCTTGGTTTAAACGGTTCCGGAAAAACGACTTTGCTCAATATGATCAACGGATATATCTGGCCGACAACCGGCAGCATCCGGGTGCTCGGGCAGACATTCGGAAAAACAAGCCTGCCGGAGCTAAGAAAATCGATCGGCTGGGTGAGTTCGTCGATTCAGGAAAGGATTCCGCGCACCCAGCTTGCCCGCCATGTCGTCATCAGCGGGAAGTATGCCTCAATTGGATTGTATGAGGAATTTACCAAAGAAGACGAAGACAAGGCCATCCACCTGATGGAAAAATTAAATTGCGTTGGTCTTGCGGACAGCCCGTATGAACAATGCTCGCAGGGGGAAAGGCAGAAACTGCTGATTGCACGCGCGTTAATGGCGGAGCCGCGCATCCTGATTTTGGACGAGCCTTGCAACGGGCTGGATCTGTTTGCCCGGGAAATCCTGCTGAAAAGCGTTGAAGAGCTGGCTGGTGATCCAAACGGGCCGGCATTGATTTACGTAACGCACCATCCGGAGGAAATTTCGCCGGTATTCCAAAAGACTTTGCTGCTCAGGCGCGGGGAAGTGTTTCAACAGGGGGACACTTCCGATATGATTGAAAAAACATCGCTCTCCCGCTTCTTTGAACATGAAATCCATGTGGAATGGCGGGGGAACCGGGCTTCATTTCAACTCGTTTGATTTTTGGAAAAATGATGTAAAGAAAAAATATAAAATATGAATTGACAAATCCCTAGTCGTCCACTAATATTTAAAGTATAACAAATGAATAACTTATCAAGAGAGACTGAGGGACAGGCCCAATGACGTCCAGCAACCTTCAAAGCTGCTTTGAAAGGTGCTAATTCCTGCAGAATGTTTCATTCTGAAAGATAAGTCACTTTTACGGCAAACCTCTTTCGAATGAAAGTGGTTTTTTTTTGCCTGAAGCTTACAAAAGGAGATTTTCACATGCTGGTATTAGATGATATTCATAAAGTGTATGGCAAAGGAAAGGAGAAAAAGGTCGAGGCTTTAAAGGGTATCAACCTGCGCGTTGAAAAAGGGGAAATTTTCGGCGTAGTCGGATACAGCGGTGCCGGAAAAAGTACGCTCATCAGATGCGTGAACCTTTTGGAACGGCCGACATCAGGAAAAGTCCTGATTAACGGGGTTGACCTTCTCGCCCTTTCACCGAAAGAACTGCGGAATCAGCGAAAAAAAATCGGGATGATTTTCCAGCAGTTTAACTTGCTCCAATCGAAGACGATTTTCCAAAACGTGGCCATGCCGCTTGTGCTTGAACACCGCCCGAAGGAAGAAATCAAAGCGAAAGTGACCGAGTTATTATCTTTTGTCGGTTTGGAAGACAGAATGAACCATTATCCGGAACAATTATCGGGCGGCCAAAAGCAAAGGGTTGGTATCGCGCGCGCATTGGCAACCGATCCGGACATCCTGCTCTGCGATGAAGCAACGTCGGCCCTTGACCCGAACACAACCGAAGCAGTGCTCGATCTTTTGCGGAAAGTCCGCGACGAGCTCGGCATCACCATTTTAATGATCACGCATGAGATGAATGTCATCCGCGATGTTTGCGATAAAGTAGCGGTGCTGGATGGTGGGAAAATTGTCGAGCAGGGTCCTGTCATCGATATTTTTACAGAACCGAAAACACAGATTGCGAGAAGCTTCGTCAAAACGGTTCTCAATGACTCGATCCCGAAGTCGGTGCAAAAACTGATTGATGAGAGCAGCAAGGAAAACCCGCACGGCATCTATCGGATTCTGTTTAAAGGGGCATCCACCAATGTGCCGCTTTTGTCAAATACCGCGAAACATTTTTCCGTTGATTTGAATGTGCTCCACGGCATGATCACCGAACTCCAGGGCATTCCTTTCGGAAATCTGCTTGTTGAGCTGAAAGGCGATCGTGAAGAGATAGAGCGTGCCATCCAGTACATTCGGGAACATGACGCGATCATCAGGGAGGTGGAACAAAATGGCATTTGATTGGTCATGGTTTTGGCCGGAATTTTTCACGGCAATTAACCAAACACTATACATGGTCATTGTATCCTTAATCATTTCTATTATCATCGGGATTCCAGTCGGCGTCATTCTCGTTATTACCCGGGAAAACGGGATTTTGGAAAATAAATGGATTTTCAATATTTTAAACGTCATTATCAATATTTTCAGATCTATTCCTTTTATCATTTTAGTTGTCGCGATCATCCCGTTTACCCGCCTTATTGTCGGAACGGCGATCGGAACAACGGCAGCAATCGTCCCGCTTGTCCTGTATACGGCTTTTTATATCGGGCGGCTTGTTGAAAGCTCCCTCCTGGAGGTCGATAAAGGCACAATTGAACTCGCCCAGTCCATGGGGGCAACGCCTTGGCAGATCATTTGGAGGTTTTTGCTTCCGGAAGCTTTGGCATCCATTGTCCTGAATTTAACGATTGCGACAATCGGACTGATCGGTGCATCCGCGATGGCAGGGGCTGTCGGGGCTGGCGGGGTCGGCGATTTGGCGATTACGTACGGCTACAACCAGTTCCAAACAGGGGTCATGATTATTACGGTTGTTACACTGATCGTCCTGGTACAGCTTGTTCAGACATTAGGGAATTTCTTATCCAGGAAGATTAGGAGAAAATAAGCTTGCATGGCATTGACCACTGTGAATAAGGTTTACACCTTTCAATAAAAATATTTTCAGGGGGATTTATCACTATGAAAAAATTTGCCATTATTTTATTGGGCCTCATTCTTGTTTTGGCAGGATGCGGAACCAAGAACAATTCAAGTAGCAGCACCACCACCAAGACGATCAAAGTGGGGACAACCACTTCTGAAGTGCCGACTTGGACATTGATCCAAAAACTTGCGAAAAAGAAAAACATCAATATTAAGATTGTCCGTTTTGATGATTACGTACAGCCGAACCTCGCTTTAAACGACGGGGAAATTGACATTAACGCATTCCAAACGGTTGTTTATTTCGATGATTTTATTAAACAGCGCAACTTGAAGCTTTCTGCAATCGGTACAACAAATATTTGGCCGATGGGCATTTACTCGAAAAAATATAAAAAGGTAAGCCAAATCAAAGACGGAGACCAAATCGTCATTCCGAAAGACCCGACAAACCTGGGCAGGGCATTATTGCTGTTGCAAAAAGCCGGTTTGATCACGGTGAAAAAAGGATTTACAGGCAAAGGCGGCCTGGAAAACATTGCTTCAAATCCGAAACATTTGAAAATCACTGCGGTTGACGCTGCCCAAACGCCGCGTGGCATGGATGATGCGGCAGCTGCCGTCATCAACTGCGACATGGCGATCAACGCAGGCTTGAGCCCGGTAAATGACTCTATCTTCCGTGAAGATGCAAGCAATAAAGCATACATTAATATCATTGCTGCCCGTACAAAAGATAAAAACGACAAAACTTTGCAGGAAATCGTAAAAATCTACCATTCCAAAGAAGTGACAGATTTTATTAAAAAACATTATAAAGGTGCAGCCGTACCGGTCGTTAAACCAGTATCATACTTAAAAGACTATAAACAAAACTAATCCGCTGAAAAGCCCGGCATAGAAAAGCCGGGCTTTTCCCATTTTGGTCAATCTACCGACTTTTGGACAGTCCCTTCCCATTTTACTCTGCTATTTGCAACTTTCTAAAAATCAAGGAATCTCTTATAATGGAAGTAAGGGTTTTCGACATGTGCGGAGTAAAAATGAAAAGGGGGAAATCTTTTATGGCGGCGCTTTTGCCGATCATGCTGGAACGTGCCGGCATTCTTGTCATTGCTGCTTTTTTGTTGTCACGCCTAAAAACTTTCCGGCAAATCATCCATCAGGAATACGGGCGGAAAGAAAAGCTCGTGCTTATCCTTATTTTTGGCATCTTCGGCATGATCAGCAATTACACCGGGATTGTGATTGAACACGGAAAAATTTCGGAAGCTTTCGGGCATAGCCATTTGTCGGTCGAAAGCGCCATTGCCAACACGAGGATCATGGGCGTCGGCATCGCCGGGTTAATGGGCGGCCCTGTTGTCGGCATCGGTGCAGGAGTTTTCGCGGGCATCCACCGGTTAACATTGGGCGGCTATACAAATATTGCGTGCAGCCTGTCCACCATCATTGCGGGCATTTTCATGGGTCTGCTCGGCAAACGGTACAATGTGCGGGGAAAATATGCCGCTTTGCAGGCGGTTTGTGCCGGAATGCTGATGGAAATGCTGCAAATGGCAATTATTTTGTCGGTTGCAAAACCGTACGAAGATGCGCTTGAACTCGTCCGGTTGATTGCGGTGCCGATGATTACGATTAACGGGTTCGGGACGTTCGTTTTCATTTTGATTATCCAAACGATTTTGCTTGAAGAAGAGCGGACAAGGGCGTGGCAGACGCACAGGGCGCTGCAGATTGCCCAGGAAACGCTTGCCCATTTCAGGAAGGGGCTGAACACCGAATCGTGCAAAAAGGCGGCGGAGATCATCCTAAAACGTACATCAGCCGATGCGGTGGCGATTACGGACCGCGAGAAGGTGCTGGCACATGTCGGGGCAGCGTCTGACCACCATATTCCGCTGCAGAGCATGTCGACGAAATTGACGGAAAAAGTGCTTGAACAGGGAAAAATCATGGTTGCAACATCGAACCGGGAAATCCAGTGCACGCATGAAGGGTGTCCGCTCCAGGCGGCCATTGTTCTGCCGCTTTTAGTCCGTGAGCAAGTGGTGGGCACATTAAAGCTGTACTTTAAAACAGCTGGACAGTTAAGTTCGGTTGAACAGGAGCTTGCCGAGGGCTTAAGCAAGCTTTTTTCAAACCAGCTTGAACTGGCGGAGGCGGAACTGCAGAGAAAGTTGTTAAAAGATGCGGAAATTAAGGCGCTCCAGGCCCAGGTCCATCCGCATTTCTTTTTCAATGCGATCAACACCATTACCTGCCTTGTCCGGACGGATACCGATAAAGCAAGGGCTTTGCTTATCCAGCTCGCCGCTTTTTTCCGTAGCAATTTGCAGGGGTCAAGAAAAATGCTGATTCCGCTCGAAAAAGAGCTGGAGCATGTGAAAGCGTATCTAGCCATCGAGCAGGCGCGGTTTCCGGGCCGGTATGATGTTGTTTTTGACATCGATCCGTTTTTAAAAACAGCGATGGTGCCGCCCTTTACTCTCCAGCCATTGGTGGAGAATGCAATTCACCATGCATTTTCCCGGCCGGGTGCCCAAAAACCTTCCGTCGCGATCCGCGCTTTTGTCAAAAACGGGAATTTTTACATGGTTACGGAAGACAACGGTAAGGGGATCCCGGAGGAATTGGCGCGGTCTCTCGGAAATGTAGCAGTTGACTCATCCGATGGAACGGGAACAGCGCTATGGAACATAAAGAAAAGGATGGAGGAAATTTACGGCCGGGGGGCAATGTTTCACATTGAAAGCAGGGAGAATGCGGGGACAAAAGTGACCATTTCCATACCGCTTGATGAGATGTGGGGGGAAGAATATGCTAAAAGCATTTGTAGTTGACGACGAGCTGCCGGCCAGGGATGAACTGATTTATTTGCTGGAAAAAACCGGAAAAGTGGAAATAGCGGGGGAAGCGGAGTCGGTAAAAGAAGCGCTCCGGAAGCTTGAAGAAACGGAAGCGGATGTATTATTTGTGGATATGATGCTGACTAATGAACATGGAATGGATCTGGTTGAGGAAATCAACCGGCGGCCGCGGCATCCGTATATTGTATTTGCAACGGCATACGATGAATATGCCGTAAAAGCGTTTGAACTCAATGCAGTGGACTATATATTAAAACCTTTTGAAGAGAAAAGGGTGGCGCAAACGGTTGATAAGATGGAAAAATTGCTGGAGAACGGCCGCTCCGCCCCGCCTAAAAATACGGGCAAATTGGCCGTTACAGTGGATGAACGGATCGTGATTATCCCGATTGAAAAACTGTTGTACGCAGAATCGGTTGAAGGTCGCACGATGATTGCCACCGACAATGAAAAATATACGGTAACAGAACCGCTTGTAAATGTAGAAAAGAAACTGCAATCTACATCCATTGTCCGTGTCCACCGCGCCTATCTCGTCAATCTGGATGCGATCGTGGAAATCCGGCCATGGTTCCATTCCACTTATAATTTCATCATGCGGGACGGGGCAAAGATCCCGGTCAGCCGCACATACAAGCATGTGTTAAAGCAGTTTATCCGGATTTAGCTTGCAGCTCATCCTGCTTTTTTTCCCTCCTACCTTTAAATTCTTGCATTTTATACAAAAAACAACTTATCCACTGTCATAAACTTATAAAATATAAGCGATGAGGAGAATAAAAGGAGGCTTCAAGGAAATGAATGCGATTACAATCGTAATCGGCGCCATCTGTATTTTAATCATTGCTTATCGTTTATATGGCACGTTTATGGCAGTAAAAGTTTTAAAGCTGAATAATGATACGCTGACACCAGCACATGAATTCAACGATGGGAAAGACTACGTGCCGACCAACAAGTGGGTGACGTTCGGGCACCATTTTGCGGCGATTGCGGCAGCTGGCCCGCTTGTCGGCCCGATTTTGGCGGCACAGTTCGGCTATTTGCCGGGCCTTTTATGGCTGTTGATCGGTGCAGTCATCGGAGGTGCCGTGCATGACGCTGTTGTGCTGTTTGCTTCGATGCGACGGAAAGGGAAGTCGCTTTCCGAGGTGGCAAAAGAAGAAATGGGCCCGGTTGCCGGCTTCTGTACGGGCCTTGCAATGCTGTTTATTATCGTAATTACGATGGCGGGTTTGTCCATGGTCGTTTTGAACGCGCTGCAAAATAACCCATGGGGCACGTTTGCCGTGGGCATTACGATTCCGATTGCCATGGGGGTCGGTTTGCTGTACAAAAAAACCGGCAATTTGAAACTGTCTTCCACGATTGGTTTCCTGCTGATTATGGCTGGCGTTTTTTCCGGGCCGTGGATCCAGCATTCCGTCATTGGGGAGTGGCTTACCTTTGATGCGAAAACTTTGGCTATTATTCTTCCTGCTTATGCATTTTTTGCTGCGGCGCTCCCGGTATGGCTGCTTTTGGCCCCACGCGATTATTTGAGCAGTTTTATGAAAATCGGCGTGTTCGTTGCCCTGATTATCGGTGTATTTATCATTAATCCGCCGATCCATATGCCCGCGCTGTCGCAATTTATTCATGGTGGCGGCCCGACGATGACAGGTCCGGTTTGGCCGTTTATTTCAATTACCATCGCTTGCGGCGCAATTTCGGGATTCCACGCTTTTATCGGATCCGGGACAACACCGAAAATGCTGGATAAATGGACGGATATTAAGCCTGTTGCATTCGGCGCCATGCTTGTTGAGTCCCTGGTCGGGGTGATGGCGCTGGTGGCCGCGACTGCCCTTCAGCCTGCCGACTATTTCGCGATCAACTCGACGCCTGAAGTCTTCAAGACGCTCGGCATGCATGTTGTTAATCTCCCGCATTTGAGCAGTGAAATCGGGATGGATTTGGCGGGCAGAACAGGCGGCGCTGTCACGCTGGCTGTCGGCATGACATATATTTTCACGAAGATCCACTGGTTCAGCAACCTGGCGCCGTTCTTCTATCAATTTGTCATCTTGTTTGAAGCGGTGTTTATCCTGACGGCGATTGACTCGGGTACCCGCGTGGCGCGCTATTTGCTGCAGGACTTTTTGGGTGAGCTGTACAAACCGCTGAAAAAGACGGATTGGCAGCCGGGCACCATTTTTACAAGCGCTTTGGCCTGCTTCATGTGGGGTTATTTGCTCTACTCCGGCGACATCGGATCGGTTTGGGCGCTGTTCGGCGTGTCGAATCAGCTGATGGCTTCAATCGGACTGATTGTGGGGGCGACGGTGATTTTAAAAATTGCCGACAAAAAGCGGTATGTGTTGACCTGCCTTATTCCGCTCGCTTATCTATATGTCACGGTCAACTATGCCGGTTATTGGATGATAAAAAATGTTTACCTGAACCATGCGGCACCGGGGTACAACGTGCTGAACGGCATATTGTCCATCATTATGCTGATCCTCGGGCTTGTCATTATGGTTGCCGCTTTGAAAAACTGGTACAATTTGATCAAAGCCCCCGCCATTCCGGATTTGGAAACTTCGGCAAGGAAAGCTTAACCACTGAAAAAATCGTACCGCTCTTTTAATGGAGCGGTTTTTTTGTATGGGGAAAAGGAATTTCGTGTTACCGGCAATAGAAATTTAGTACAGACATTGATCCTGATAGCGGCTAATCAAAAAATTTTTAAAATTTAATTAACCCTCTGGTAATTCGGAGGTAAAATTGTTATAATAAATCGAAAATAATAACTTTATACATTGGAAAGGGATGCTTTCGGTTTGAATCAGGTTATCGAATTAATTAAAGCAGATGTGAAAAAAGAAAAACCGGCTGTAGAATCATTGGGATTTGGCAAACACTTTACGGATTACATGTTTGTCATGGACTATAATGATGAAGATGGCTGGCATCATCCACGAATTACACCTTACGCTCCGCTTGTATTGGAACCTTCGGCGATGGTGCTGCATTACGGCCAGGCTGTTTTCGAAGGATTGAAAGCCTACCGCGCAAAGGATGGAAGGGTTCTGCTGTTCAGGCCTGAAAAAAATGTTGCCAGGCTGAATATGTCTTGCGCGAGATTGAGCATCCCGCAAATAGACGAAGATGTTGTACTAGATGCGATTAAACAGCTTGTCGAACTCGAAAAAGATTGGATCCCGAATGAAGAAGGGACTTCGCTTTATATCCGTCCGTTTATCATTGCGACGGAATCAAGCCTTGGCGTGCATCCGGCACATGAATATAAACTAATGATCATTCTTTCTCCGGTAGGGTCCTACTACGGAGATCAATTGAAACCTGTCAGGATTTACGTTGAAGACGAATATGTCCGCGCCGTTCCGGGAGGCGTCGGTTTTACGAAGACTGCCGGAAACTATGCGGCAAGCCTGAAAGCGCAGGAAAAAGCGGAACAGATGGGCTATGACCAGGTGCTTTGGCTGGACGGCGTTGAAAGAAAATATATTGAAGAAGTCGGAAGCATGAACATCTTCTTTAAAATCAACGGGGAAGTTGTCACGCCGAAGCTGAACGGCAGCATCCTCGGCGGCGTCACAAGGGATTCGGTCATCCAGCTGCTGCAATATTGGAATGTTCCTGTCAGAGAAGTTCGGATTTCGATCGATGAAATTTATGAAGCTTACCAAAAAGGCCAGTTGGAAGAAGTATTCGGAACAGGGACAGCCGCTGTCATTTCCCCTGTCGGCGAGCTCGGCTGGAAAGACATTATAATGGAACTCCCGAATGCGGAAGATCCGGATACGATTGCCAAGCGGCTTTACGATGCATTAACCGGCATCCAGCTTGGGAAAACGGAAGATCCGCTGAACTGGACGCTAGAAATTAAATAATTTTAAGATTGAGAGGGCCGGTCCCCAGCATAAAGGGGCCGGCTTTCCTAATGATGGCGGGCTGTACTGGAATTTACCGGTCCAACTGTGGTTTAATTAATGCAGAAATGTAACATGGGGAGAAACAAATGAAACTTAGCCAGGAAGAAGCTCACCAAGTGATGCAAGTATGTTTATTGGCTGGAAAAATTATGCTGATGGGTGGAGCGGAAACTTACCGCGTGGAGGATACAATGTCTAGAATCGCAGCCGCTTGCGGAATCAGCGGGTCGCACAGCTTTGTCACGCCGACCGCCATTATTTTTTCGCTTGATGGCGCTGAACTGACAAAACTGATCCGCATTTCCAACAGGTCAACAGACTTAAGGAAAGTCGACCAGGTGAACAGCATCTCAAGGAAGATCAGCAATCGCACGCTCACGCTCCGGGAAGCATATGACCAGTTAAAAAAAATTGAAAAAGAGGAAGAAGCCTACCCTCTATGGCTGCAGTTGCTTGCCGCTTCCATTGCGAGCGGCTGCTTTGTGATCATATTTTTAGGCGGCTGGGCGGATTTTCTGCCGGCATGTATTGTTGGCGGGCTCGGTTTCCTCAGCACACTTTATGTGCACCATTTCGTAAAGGTGCGGTTTTTTGCGGAATTTGTCGCTTCACTCGTAATCGGCATCACGGCATACGGCCTTGTCCAGGTCGGAATCGGCCGGGAATTGGATAAAATCATCATCGGTTCGGTCATGCCGCTTGTACCAGGGCTTGCCATCACAAACGCGCTGCGCGACCTTATGGCGGGCCATTTATTCTCCGGCGTCTCAAAAGGCGCTGAAGCATTTTTGACCTCTTTTGCGATCGGCGCCGGCATTGCCATCATATTAACGATTTTTTAAAAGGGTGATGTATGTTGTTCCAGCAATTGTTGACCAGCTTTTTTGCCTCGGCAGGATTTGGGATTATTTTTAACGCACCGAAAAAGTCGCTTGTCCAGTGCGGGATTGTCGGCATGATCGGCTGGGGGATTTATTTTTTGTTTTATATGTTCCAATTGAACGTGGTTTACGGCACGTTTATTGCGGCTTTTTTCGTCGGGGTCATCAGCCAGGTTTTTGCCCGCCTTTATAAAACGCCGATCCTGATTTTTACGGTCGGCGGGATTATTCCCCTTGTGCCGGGCGGTTTGGCTTATGATGCGATGCGGCATTTTGTGCAAAACGATTATAACGGCGCGGTATCGCTTGCCGCGAAAGTGCTGCTTTTATCGGTTGCGATCGCCATTGGTCTTGTGGCATCAGAAGTCACGAACCAGTTCATTAAAAAGATGCCGGATAGGCGGTCAAAATTTGTAAAATAAGCCGGATCCTGCTGTAAGGCGGGACGACTTTTTCTTTTTTTAGGCTGAAATTCATTTCAGTCCTCCCCGCCCGGCTACCCTTTACTGCTCTCGCCTATCCCGCAAATTTTGTGATCATCGGCTACAAAGACCTTGAACGTGAGCCATTCTAAAAATGTCCGACACAATTTGTACATTGACACGGGCAATGCCGGTTTTTATAATTAGTTTACTTAATTAATTAATTAATAAACAAATTAAATGTGAAAGGAGCGGCAGCCTTGGCAGATCAGGAGGATTTGTCGCAGGAGTTGATGCATACATTGTGGCAATTAAGAAAAGTGAAGCCGCATGCCTTTTTTTATTCCGGAGAGATGAAACCGAGTGAAATGCGCCTGCTATTGGCCGTCCATTCCGGTCCCCAGGATACCGGAATCAGCGTCTCGGAATTGGGCAGGCGGCTTCACGTCACTTCTTCGACCGTGACGCAACTGATCAATGAAATGGAAGAAAGCGGTTTAATTGTAAGAAAAACAGATAGGCGTGACCGCCGGATGGTGCGGGTCTTTTTAACAGAGAAAAGTAATCATGCTATCCGCCAGGTTGAAGAAGCGGCAAATCGTTTTTTTCGGGGATTGGTCAACCATTTGGGGGAAGAAGAAACAAGAAGATTTATTGCTTATTTAAAAAAGGCTTACCATTATTTGGATACGTTAAGCTGTTAAAGGAAGTGTCTACTCGCCTATGATAAAGTTATTTCGTTATCTAAAACCGTTTTGGATGCAGGTGGCGCTTGTCATCGTGCTTGTTTTTCTGCAGACGATGTCGGAACTGTACTTGCCGACATTGATGTCCGATATTGTCGACAAAGGCGTTGTAAACGGCGATGTGTCGTATATTTGGAAAATAGGCGGCTATATGCTCGCAGTGGCGGCAGCCGGCATGCTCTGCTCGATCGGGGCAAGTTTTTTTACGGCAAAATCGGCCACCGGATTTGGGCGTGTGCTGCGCAGTAAAGTTTTTTCCCATGTCGAAACGTTTTTCCAGGAAGAAATCAACCAAATCGGCACTGCTTCTTTGATTACGAGAACAACGAATGATATTTTCCAAGTTCAGCAGGTGCTGACGATTATGCTGCGGATGATGGTCATGGCGCCTTTAATGTGCATCGGCGGTATCATCATGGCCCTTACGCGGGATGTAAAACTTTCAGGCGTTTTGGCGGTGGCGATCCCTGTGATTGCAATTGTCATCCTTTTCGTACAGTCAAAAGCGATCCCGCTGTTTCAATTGATGCAAAAAAAATTGGATGCGTTAAACCGCGTCATGCGCGAAAATCTGACCGGCATCCGCGTTATCCGGGCGTTCAGCCGCACGGATTTCGAGAAAGAACGTTTTGACCATGCAAACGTGGATTTGACAAATACGGCAATCCGCGTCAATAAAATAATGGCCGTAATGATGCCGATGATGATGCTGATCTTAAATTTTTCCACAATTGCGATTGTCTGGTTCGGCGGGCACCGTATTGACAGCGGGGCGATGGAAGTCGGCGATTTGATGGCGTTTATCCAATATGCAATGCAAATCATGTTTTCATTCATTATGCTGTCGGTAATGTTTATTATGATTCCTCGTGCGTCCGTATCGGCGGGGCGGATCCGGGAAGTGCTCGATTTGAATACAAAAATCATCGATCCTAAAGAGCCAAAGCAGGCAAATGAAAACTTGTCCAGAACGATTGTGTTTGACAATGTGGCGTTCCGTTATGAAAATGCCGAACAGCCGGTGCTATCCAATATTTCGTTTCAGGCCGGTCCGGGTGAGGTAACGGCTATAATCGGCGGGACAGGATCGGGGAAGTCCACTTTACTGAACTTGATTCCAAGGTTTTATGACGTAACAGAAGGCAGGATTTTAATCGACGGGACAGATATCCGCGAGATGAAGCAGGAAGATTTGCGTAAAAAAATCGGGTTTGTTCCGCAAAAAGCGGTTCTGTTCTCGGGCACGATCGCGGAAAATATTCGCTACGGCAATCAGCAGGCAACAGATGCCGAAGTGGAGCACGCCGCAGAAGTTGCGCAGGCCGCCTCTTTTATAAAAGAAATGCCGGACGGGTTCCAATCAGTGATTTCCCAGGGTGGCACGAACGTTTCCGGCGGGCAGAAGCAGCGCCTGTCGATTGCCAGAGCGCTCGTGAGAAAAGCGGAATTTTATTTGTTTGATGACAGCTTTTCGGCGCTCGATTTTAAAACGGATGCCGCTTTGCGCAGGGCGCTCAAAAAGGAGACGGGAGAATCTTGCGTTTTGATCGTGGCACAACGGGTGAGTACGGTAATGGATGCGGATCGGATTATTGTGCTTGATGAAGGGAAAATTGCCGGGATCGGGACGCACCGCGAACTGCTGGAAACTTGCGGCGTTTACCGCGAAATTGTTTCATCCCAACTGGCAGAGGAGGAATATGCATGAGCGGGGAAACGAAACAAACGCCTCCTGTAAGAAGGGGCCCGGGCGGCCACATGATGGCAGGCATGCCTGCGGAAAAGGCGAAAGATTTTAAAGGTACGCTCAAACGGCTTTTAACGTATTTAAAACCGCAATGGCTGCGGCTTGTGACGGTGCTTTTTACGGCAATTTTAAGCGTCATTTTTACGATTGTCGGGCCGAAAATTATGGGGAAGGCGACAACAAAACTGTTTGAGGGTATGGTCATGAAAATGAAAGGCGTTCCGGGTGCCTATATTGATTTTGATTATATCGGCAAAATTCTTATTTGGCTGGTCGGGTTTTATGTGATCAGCTCGGTCTTTAGTTTTATTCAGCAATATGTGATGGCTGGTGTTGCGCAAAAAACGGTGTACCAGCTGCGTAAAGATGTCGAAGAAAAGCTGGCGCGGCTGCCGCTGAAATATTATGACGCCCGTCAGCACGGGGAAATTTTAAGCCGCGTCATCAATGATGTTGATAATATCAGTTCGACGCTGCAGCAAAGTTTGACGCAGCTGATCACATCGCTTGTGACGATTATCGGTGTCATTGTAATGATGCTATCGATCAGCCCGCTCATGACGCTGATTGTGTTGCTGACGATCCCGCTCAGCATCTTGGCGACGGCGTTTGTGGCGAAGCAATCGCAAAAACATTTTATCAGGCAGCAGCGGGCGCTCGGAGCGGTCAACGGCCATGTTGAGGAAATGTACACGGGCCACCAAATTATCCGCGCTTTCGGCCATGAAGAAAAAACGATTCGCAAATTTGAAGAACTGAATGATAAGCTGTATGAATCAGGCTGGAAGGCGCAATTTATTTCCGGGACAATGATGCCGCTAATGAATTTTGTCAACAATATCGGCTATATGTTTGTCGCTGTTGCCGGTGGCATTCTTGTCACAAAAAACAAGATTGAAGTCGGCGATGTGCAGGCGTTTATCCAGTATTCGCGGCAGTTCTCACAGCCGATTACACAAACGGCCAACATTGCGAATATCATCCAGTCGACGATTGCTTCTGCAGAACGCGTATTTGAAATTTTGGACGAATCGGAAGAAGTGCCGGATGCAAAAGATGCGAAAATACTTGCCCGTCCAAAAGGCGATGTCGTTTTCGACCATGTCCGCTTCGGCTATAAAAACGGCGAGCCGGTCATCGGCAATATGAATATTAATGTCAAGGCCGGCCAGATGGTGGCAATCGTCGGGCCGACCGGTGCAGGGAAAACGACACTGATCAATCTGCTGATGCGGTTTTATGAACTGGACGGCGGCAAAATTACCATTGATGGGATCGATATCCGCGATCTTAAGCGGGATAATTTGCGGACGACATTCGGGATGGTGCTTCAGGATACGTGGCTGTTTAACGGCACGATCCGCGACAATATCGCTTACGGCCGTGAAAATGCTACGGAAGAGGAAATCATCCGGGCAGCAAAAGCGGCGCATGCCGACCATTTTATCCGCGTGCTGCCGGACGGCTATGATACGGTGCTCAATGAAGAAGCAACAAATATTTCCCAAGGGCAGAAGCAGCTTTTGACTATTGCCCGCGCGATTCTCGCCGACCCTGCAATTTTGGTTTTGGATGAAGCAACAAGCAGCGTTGATACGAGAACGGAAGCCGCAATCCAAAAGGCGATGGCCCACCTGATGAAAGGGCGCACGAGTTTTGTTATCGCCCACAGGCTGTCGACGATCCGCGATGCCGATTTGATACTTGTGATGAACCACGGCGATGTGATCGAACAGGGTACCCACCAGTCCCTGCTTGAAAAAGGCGGCTTTTACGCTGATCTTTATTACAGCCAGTTTGCGGCAGGAAGGCAGATTGGTTAAAAAGTTACTTCAGGATATAATGAAAACGGGGCTGTCCCAAAAGTTGGTTAACTGACTTAGGGACATCCCTTTTTCATGCAATGTAAAAATTATCAGAGATTGTTGATGATCGCGAAATTCACTCGCTTTCCTCACGCGTCGTGAGCCTCCTCGCTCGTCCCTCAAGCGCACTGGGTCTCTTCTTGCTCGCTTTTCCCGCAGGAGTCTCGTGAATTTTGCGATCATTATCAAACTACTTTTCAGTGCTTTGGGACAGCCCCTTTTAGTCTGAAAAACAGCATAAACGAACATGCATCGCCGGGCTGTCTTTCTTTAAAATCAGAATCTGATGATTTAATCATCAATACAGGAATGTCTGAATGTTGGACAACGTAATGGCTGACGCTGCCAAGGAATTCCTTAATGCCGCTTCATCCCCTGCTTCCCATGGATGATCAGGTCGCATTATAGGAAGAATTATATTTAATCGTACCGGCAAACCACCGTCTGGCCGGGATCGAGGAAATAGATTTAATAGAGGTGGCAGACGAACCGTTTATTCTTTTTAAGGATGACACTGCACTTCGAGAGGTCATTGATAAACTATGCGTTGAGGCGGGTTTCGAACCAAAGGTGGCCTTTGAAGGATTGGAGGAACGAACTGTCGCAGATCTTGTTGGAGCTGGTTTAGGTGTAGCGCTTATTCCGTTTATCCCCGATGTGAATGAAAGTAAAATCTCAGTCATACGGGTACGAAATCTCCAATGCTCCCGCAGAATTTACATGGTGTGGAAAGCGGAAGGCTATATGTCCCCGGCAGTTACATCTTTTAAGAACTTTATCATTAAAAATCTGTAAATCGTTTTAAGCTGACGGATCATAAAGCGGTGTAGGATGACAAATTCAAAGTTTTGTAGTATGATTAATATGACAATTGAAAATTCTTATCAAGAGTGGCGGAGGGAATGGCCCAATGAAGCCCGGCAACCGCAGATGTCTATCTGAAAGGTGCTAATTCCAGCAGGATTGATTCCTGAAAGATAAGAGGCGTTTGATTGAAAACTTCTTCTTATCGGGGAAGTTTTTTTTCATACATACACAAAGGAGAGGAACAACAGATGAAATACGGCTTTTGGCTGCCGATTTTTGGCGGATGGCTGCGGAATGTTGAGGATGAAAACATGCTGCCGACGTTTGATTACGCGAAAACAGTGACCCAGTCTGCTGAAAAATGGGGATATGACACGACTTTAATCGCAGAACTCTACTTAAATGACATAAAGGGACCTGAAAGCGATTCGCTCGAAGCATGGTCGACGGCTGCTGCACTCGCAGCTGTTACGGAAAAAATCGAAATTATGGCAGCAGTCCGCCCCGGTTTCCACAATCCGGCCGTTACCGCAAAAATGGCGGCAAACATTGACCGCATCAGCAACGGCCGCTTTACCTTAAATGTTGTTTCAGCATGGTGGGAAGGCGAAGCGAAGCAGTACGGCGGCATTTTCACCGCCCATGATGAGCGCTATGACATGACGGAAGAATTTGTGGATGTGCTGAAAGGAATGTGGACAGAAGAGACGTTTTCGTATGACGGCCGTTTTTACAAAATTGAAAATGCGCATCTTGCGCCAAAACCGGTGCAAAAGCCGTATCCGCGTCTTTATGCGGGTGGGGAAAGCGAGCGTGGCAAGCAGGCAATTGTGAACGGTTGTGATGCTTACGTGATGCACGGCGGCACGGTGGAAGAACTGCGCGCCAAAATTGCGGACATGAAAAAGCGACGTGAAGCGGCAGGCAAAAAACCGTTTGAATCGTTCGGCATGGCGGCTTATGTGATTTGCCGCGATACGGAAGAAGAAGCGCAGGCGGAACTGGCCCGGATTACGGATGTAAAGGAAACGAGCGGGTATGCCGGCTACAAAGATTTTGTCAGCAAATCGCAACTTGAGCAGCAAGTAAAATTGTATGATTATTCCGTCTCCAACCGCGGGTTGCGGCCGAATTTAATTGGCACGCCCGAGCAGATTGCTTCCCGCATCAAGGAATTTGAAGATGCCGGTGTTGATTTGCTGTTGTTGCAGTTTTCCCCGCAACTGGAAGAGATGGAACGTTTTTCAAAACAAGTCATGCCGTTATTGGAATAAACAAAAACTGGAAAATAGGAGGAAACTGCGTGGCTAAGATTTATGTTTTGCATGAAAATCAGGAATGGACGGACCATTTGGTAAAGAGGTTCGAAGAATTGGGCCTGCCTTATGAGCTTTGGTTCTTGGATGAAGGGACGGTGGATCTGACTTCGGAGCCGCCGGAAGGGATTTTTTTCAGCCGGATGAGCGCTTCCTCACACACGAGGGAACATACCTATGCCCCTGAACTGACATCGGCCGTTTTGGCTTGGCTCGAGCGACACGGGCGCCGGGTCATCAACGGTAGCAGCGCGCTCCGGCTTGAAGTGAGCAAAGTGAACCAGTATATGGAACTGGAGAAATACGGGATCCGCACGCCGAAAACGATTGCCGCGGTCGGAAAGAAACAAATGATCAAAGCCGCAGAAAAACTTGGGGCCTCTGCTTTTATCACGAAACATAACCGCGCGGGCAAAGGACTCGGCGTCCAGCTTTTTCATTCGGTTGATGCGCTCAAGGAGTATGTTGAAAGTGATGTGTTTGAAGAACCGCGGGACGGCGTGACACTTGTGCAGGAATACATTGAATCACCGGAGCATTACATTACCCGCTGCGAATTCATCGGCGGAAAATTTGTGTACGCGGTCCGGGTGGATACGTCGGGAGGTTTTGAACTCTGCCCTGCCGATGCCTGCCAAATCGGCGGCCTGTTCTGCCCTGCCGGCGAGGAAACGGAACAAAAACCGAAGTTCCAAATTATTGACGATTTTAACGAGCCGATTATTCAAAAATACGAAGAACTACTGCGCGGCAACGGGATCAAGGTTGCGGGCATTGAGTTTATCCGCAATGCGGACGGCGAAATTTTTACGTACGACATCAATACGAATACAAATTATAATTCCGATGCCGAAGCGGCTGCGGGAAAATACGGCATGCTTGAATTGGCCAAGTTTTTGCGGGCGGAACTGGAAAATGTTTATGTGCAAAACTAAAAGAAAGGTCCCCCGAAAACTGGGCACATGGCTTTTGGGGAACCCTTTGTGTCTATAAAGGATTCAATGTAGTTTTAAAATTGGTGTATTGTTTTTCCTTAGTCGGTTGAAGGACAAAACTAACGATGCCGTCCCATAAATTGTCCTTCATACCTTACACCAACAAAATCACTACAAAATAAACCGCCATGGCAACAAGGCCGATCGGGAGCCCGAATCTGGCCCATTCCCGGCTTGTGATCCGCAGTTTTCCGGCGGAGATGATATTCGGGATATTGCCCGGCACGAGCATCCCGCCGCTGATCAGCAGTCCGAGTAAAATGGCCTGGACGGTTCTATTCGCCATTTTCGAACTGATCTCGGCAGCTGCCAATGTTGCATTGTCGAGCACAGCCGAAATCATATTGATCCAGTACAAAATAAACGGGCTTGAATCAAGCAGGAAACGGTTGATGAGCGGTTCAAACCCCGCCCCGAGCAGCGTCAGCCCCATGACAAACAAGTAAATTTTCACCGTCCGCAAAACGATATCCACATACGATTCACGGTTGTGCGCACTTTGAAGCCCCAATTCCGAGCTTTCCGGTTTAATCACCACCGCAGCCAAGATGCCGAAAATTAAAATAGCTGAAATCACTTCCGGCCCGATCAGGCGGATTAGATAAAAAAAGTCCTCGTTTAACTTGCTGATCGCAAGGGTCGAAAGTGGCTCGCCAATCGGGGTAAGCGCGGCGCCGAGCCCGATGGAAAAGCAGGAATACACCACCAGCTGTGTTTCCGATTTCCGGTCGAGCCGCAGGACGCTGACGATGACCACTAAAATCAAAGCAGAAATAATGGCGGTCACCACACTTGAAAGCAGGCCTAAAATGATCACAATCAGTGCAGCCAAAAGCGGAAACGGCATTACACGGTTAATGGCGGAAATGATTTTTTCAAGTGGCTTTTCCAGCCAGCGGAACAATAAGCCGGCAATGAACACCGCAATTGTAATTTTAACGGGATCCTCCAAAGCTTTTATGATCAGCGGCTTGTCCAGCACACCGCCGGCAATGGCCGCGACCCATCCCATAATAAATAAAAAAACTTCCAAATTGCGCTCGACAAGCGGCGCGAAAAAAGGCAAAAACAATACGAGCACCAATATGACGATTAATGCGGCAATCATCAGCTCATCCCTTTCTATAACCCAAAACATATGTTAATTGTACCATAAAAAATTTGGGCACGATTTTGCCCCCATTCCATGTTCCATCATAGGACAACTCACATTCCGGGGTATTTGCCTATATACTAATACAGCCGAAAAGAAAAAATTGCACGGTATAGCGGCTTATAAGCATCAATGCCGCAAAACCGGAGAAATTCAGGAAGGGTGAGCCGGAATGTGCGGAATAACCGGATGGGTCGATTTTCAAAAAGATTTGCGGAGTGAAATCGAAACGGTAAAAAAAATGACGGAAACATTAAGCAAACGGGGTCCGGATGACACCAATATATGGCTTTCACCGCATGCGGCATTCGGCCATAAGCGGCTTGTCGTCGTTGATCCTTTATGCGGCGTCCAGCCGATGACGCGCCAAAAGGGCGGAAACACGTATACGATTTGTTATAACGGCGAATTGTATAATACGGAAGATTTGCGTGCGGAGCTTTTGAAAAAAGGTTACACCTACCGGGGGCATTCTGATACGGAAGTACTTTTGACTGCTTATATCGAATGGGGAGAAGCATGTGTTGAACGCCTGAACGGGATTTTTGCCTTTACAGTCTGGGACAGGAACAAAGAACAATTATTTGCCGCGCGCGACCGCCTCGGAGTAAAGCCGTTCTTTTATAAAGAACATGAAAGCGGCTTTTTGTTTGGCTCGGAATTAAAAGCGATGCTCGCACATCCGAACGTCAAAGCAGAAGTTGACTACGCAGGGCTCGCTGAAGTTTGGGGGCTCGGGCCATCCCGGACGCCGGGGACGGGTGTTTTCCGCGGCATGGAAGAACTGCGCCCGGCCCATGCGCTTACTTTCTCCAGGGACGGGTTGAAAGTTTGGCGTTATTGGAATGTGAAAAGCGCGCCGCATACGGATACGGTGGAAGAAACGGCTGAAAACATCCGCGCGCTTATTCAGGATGCTGTTGTCAGGCAACTGGTTTCAGATGTCCCCGTTTGCACGTTCCTGTCGGGCGGCGTCGATTCGAGCGCCATTACCGCTATTAGTGCCAATCATTTTAAACAAGAGGGAAAGGGCAGGCTGCACACTTTTTCCATCGATTATGAAGAAAATGAGCGCTATTTTAAGGTGAGCGATTTCCAGCCGAATGCCGACGGGCTGTGGATCCGGAAAATGTCGGAAGCGTTTGATACGGTTCACCACAATTGCGTGATCAGGCAGGAAGACCTTGCCGAGTACTTAAAAGAAGCCGTCATTGTCCGCGATGTGCCGGGGATGGCGGATGTGGACTCCTCGCTTCTCTGGTTCTGCCGCGAAATCAAAAAAGATTTTACCGTCAGCCTTTCCGGTGAGTGCGCGGATGAGATTTTCGGCGGCTACCCGTGGTTCCGGCGTGAAGATGATTTGAACCGTGAAGGCTTCCCGTGGATGCGGTCTTTGGATGAGCGCGTCAGCCTGTTAAAAGAAGGCTGGCAGGAAAAATTGCAATTGAAAGATTATGTGATGTCAAAATACGAAGCATCTGTTGCGGAAACCCCGCTCCTGAACGGGGAAACGCCGCTGGAGGCAAAGCGCCGGAAGCTGTTTTACATCAATATGCTTTGGTTTATGACGACGCTCCTTGACCGGAAAGACCGGATGAGCATGGGGGCAAGCCTTGAGGTGCGCGTGCCGTTTGCCGACCACCGGATTGTCGAATATGTATGGAATATTCCTTGGGACATGAAAATGTACGGCGGCAGGGAAAAAGGCATTTTGCGGAAAGCGTTGGAGGGCATTTTGCCGGAAGAAATTTTATACCGGAAAAAAAGCCCGTACCCGAAAACGCACCACCCGGCTTACACGGCGGCGGTAAAACAATGGCTCAGTGAAATTTTGGAGAAGAAGGATTCCATTTTGTATGAGTTTCTGCTCCGCGATCAATTAATGGAATTGGTGAACACAAACGGGGAAGCGTTCCAGACGCCGTGGTTCGGCCAGCTCATGACCGGCCCACAGCTGCTTGCGTATCTTGCCCAGATCCATTACTGGTTTGAGGCATACAGGATTGATATCAAACCATAACCGGCCCTGTCAGCCGGTTTTTCTGCATCATCAGCCGAATAAAGTTTTTGTAAACCGGATCCATTCTTTTACAGCAAAAGAAAGGTATTGGTGCTTCGGCCAAATGATCGCCAAATTCCATGGAATGACCGGGTCGACCAAGCTGATGATTTTTACGCGTTCCGGGTTGAATGCATGGCAGATTGTATTCGGCAGCAGGGCAATCCCAAGGTTGGATGCAACGAGTTCACAGATCAGGTCCCACTGGGTGCTTTCGTAAATGATTTTCGGCATAAACCCGAGTTTCAGGCATTCCTGGATAATCTGGTCATGCAGGGCAAAATCTTTATGGAAAAAAATGAACTCCTCATCTTTTAACTGCGCAAGCCCTACACGGTTCTGGTCCGCAAGCGGATGGGACGGGTGCACAAGAAGAACAAGCTGGTCATGGACAAAAGAAAAATAGCTGAGCAATTCATGATTGACCGGCATGACGACGGCGCCAAGATCCAATGTACCGTTCTCGACATCATGGATTACTTTTCTTGTGACATCCTCCACAAGCTGGATTTTGATGTTCGGGTATGTATGGTGGAACTCATCAATCACCCGGGGAAAATAGCGCGATCCGATCATCGGCGGGAGCCCGATCCGGATCGTGCCTTTTTTCAGGTTGGCGACATCATTGATTTCTTCCGTCAGCTGCCGGAAAGCTTTTAATGTTTTTTGCGCCTGATAAAAAACAGCTCGTCCGGTATCGGTCAAAACGACTTTTTTCCCTGAGCGGTCAAACAGCTGGACCCCGAGTTCATCTTCAATGCTTTTAATCATTTTGCTGATCGTAGGCTGCGACACATAAAGTTCCTGGGCGGCCTTTGTGAAGCTGCCGTGGATGGCAACGGAAACAAAGTACTGCAGATGCTGGATGTCCAACTTTATCCCTCCCTGTGATAGATAAAATGCATGCTCAGCATACTATATATTCATTTTACCTATAAATGTTTGCGCGGTAAACTGGTTTTAGAAGGTGAAAATATTGAAAAAGATTGGGATAGGCATTTTGCAGGTTGCAGGACTTTATTTGTTCGCTGAGGTCATGGGCTTTGCGGCAAAGCTTCTGCACATTCCGCTGCCGGGAAGCATGCTTGCGATGATTGCACTCTTTCTCCTTTTGCAATTCGGTATTGTCAAAATGAGTTGGATCGAAATCGGGGTAAATTTTTTATTGGCGGAGCTGCTGCTTTTTTTTATTCCGTCCGCTGTCGGGATGATCAAGTATAAAAGCCTGCTTTTGAAAAACGGCCCGGAAATCATCATTGTGATCATCATCAGTTTGGTCACCGCCATGGCCTGTTCAGGGTGGATCGCGGATAAAATTGCTAACCGGAGGAGCGTGAAGATGCGTGGCCATTAAAGTAGTATGCCTGATGTTTACTGTTGTAAGCTATTGGGTTTTTAAGAAACTGTATGCGAAATACAAAAAAGTGTTTATGTCCCCGCTGCTCGTGACGCCAGCTTTATTAAGCGCGTTTTTGCTCGGAGAAAATATTCCGTACAAAGATTACCAAAAAGGCACAGCGGTTTTGACGGATCTGCTGCAGCCGGCCATTGTTGCATTTGCCGTGCCGCTCTACCGCAACTTCAACGTTATCCGGAAAAATGCGGCGGAAATTTTGATCGGGATTGCGGCCGGCTGGATGATGGCGATTTTTGTTTCGTCCAGTATCGCAGCGCTTTTTCATTTTAATAAAAGCCTTGTGCACAGCTTAATTCCGTTTACGATCACAACGCCGATTGCAATGGGGGTTTCTGAAAAAATCGGCGGCGTACCGTCCGTTACGGCCGTTTTCGTGATCATTAACGCGATCATCGGTTCAACCGTTGCGCCGTGGATCATTAAGAGCCTTCGCATCAAGAATGAAATTGCCCATGGCGTCCTGCTTGGAACGCATGCGAACGGAATAGGCACCTCAAAAGCGTTTGAATTAAGTTCTAAATCCGGCGCGATCTCAAGCGTCAGCATGATTATCGTCGCTGCTATCTCCATTTTTGCCACGCCGTGGATGGTTTCCCACATCATTCATTAACCGTCTCTGCATATTCCTTTCTTTTTAACAGCAAAATATAGCTGTAAATAGGAAAGGAGCATGCAGATGGGAAGGCAAAAATACGGCAACCAGAATGCCGAAAGAAATAAAAATGCGAAACTCGGTAATGAAATCGCGGAAGAACTGGTGGAGTTTTCAACCGGCAGCCGTGGTGATATGAACCAAAAAAAGAAAAAGGGAGTACGTAAATAGATGTGATCCGACTGACCTGCCTGTGCGGGTCGGCTTTTTGCTTTTTATGGAAAATTCCATCCAAAACCGTTACACTTTTATTAGAAGCGTTTTAAAGGATGTGGTCAAATGGCGAAAATCGCGAAAACGAATGCAATGCGGCTGCTGGATGCCCAAAATATTCCATATGGCATGCTGTCGTATGAGGCAAAGGACGGGAAGATAGACGGCGTTTCCGTTGCGGAGAAAATCGGGAAGCCGCTTGAAAAAGTATTTAAAACATTGGTCACGCAGGGGCACAGCCGGAACCTTTATGTGTTTGTCATCCCGGTTGCAGCGGAACTCGATTTGAAAAAAGCGGCCAAAGCGGCCGGCGAGAAAAAGATCGAAATGATCCATGTAAAAGATATTCAAAAATATACCGGTTATATCCGCGGCGGCTGTTCACCCATCGGCATGAAAAAAAACTATCCGACATTCGTGGATGAAAGTGCCGCTCCACTTGACGAAATCATTGTGAGTGCAGGCAGAATAGGGACACAAATCGTTCTGTCCCCGCATCATCTCTTAAAAGCCTCAAATGCAAAATTAGCCGCTTTAACGCATTAAGGTGAGTTCCCTTTTTGCGCCAAAGCGGCCGGCCGCAATTATTTTGCTGAAGTCTGTGCAGATGTTTTCGCCGGGCTGTTATAGACCATCTTGCCGCCGTAATGGCCGGTCAAAGTTAAAGTTGTGGTGCCGGCTGTGCACAGAACAATGATGAGCGGCATCATCCATTTAAACGGTTTAAAGTACATAAGCAGTTTTAAAAATAAGATTGCCCCGAAAATGATCATCGTGATCAAGGCATAATGTTCATGCGTTTCGACCATTGAACGTGTGGCTTGTCCCCATTTTTCCCGTGCATCCGGGATGGCGGAATCCCCTGTCATATAACTTACAATTCCCATCACAAAACCGCTGCCAAATAAGTACAGCGCCATTTTATTAAAAAAATCTTTTTTCCAGAGCGCAATAAATTGGAAGATTACCCCGAATATCAGTAGGGCAATTGGAAAGTGCACCAACAGCGGGTGGATTGGTGTATTCATCATGTCCATTCCTTTCTTTTTTACTTCAAGCTTAGTATAGCGGCTGTATCTGAAATGAATCTGAAAAATCACCGGCAAATTGAATTTACTTCACATCATTTGTTTTGCGTCCATGGTATGATAAAAATGTGAATGTTTTTACCTCCTTATCAAACACCTGTGAGGGGATAAGCGTGAAAATTTTACTGGCAGAAGATGACAAGAGATTCGGTAATCTGCTTTGCCATATGCTGGAGAAAGAAAAACACCAGGTAGCTTGGGAACAGGACGGCGTGCGCGCTTACGATGAGGCGTTATTTGTGCCTTATGACATGCTTATACTGGACTGGATGATGCCCAGGCTGGACGGGCTAGAAATCTGCCGGAAGCTGAGGGAACAAGGTTTTCAGGGCGGCATTATCATGGTTACGGCGAGGGATGCTGTGAACGATGTTGTGGCGGGCCTTCGGGCGGGGGCGGATGATTATATTGTTAAACCGTTTGCGTTTGAGGAGCTGCTGGCAAGGATTTATGCACTGCAGCGGAGAGAATGGAAAACTTATAAAGAGACGTTGTCATGCGGATACTTGACGCTGCATTTGGAATCCAAACAGGCCGAAGCACACGGTGAAATGATCCCATTGACGAGAAAAGAATATCAGCTTTGCGAGTACTTAATGAGGAATAAAAATCTCGTGGTTCCGCGCGAAAAAATAGTGGAGCAAATTTGGGGCCCGGAAGAGGATGTTTCCGATAATGCGCTCGATGCGCTCGTTAAGCTTTTGAGAAAGAAAATCGACAGGAAAGGGGATAGTTCCTTGATTGAAACAGTACGGGGTATCGGGTATAGGATGAATGATGGTCGCCATGTTTAAGCCGATCCGCAGAAATTTAACGATACTGTATATCCTTACATTTTTCCTGTTTCTAGTATTTATATTGGTGATTATGTATTTTACCGTCCAAAAAGTGGCGGAAAGGGAACAAATGAAAGAAATCAGCCAGTATATGAAACAGGAAAAAGCCATCAGCAAAGCCGGCCTGGCGCGTTTGAAGGAAAATGCATCCGGAAGTAAAGTGCAGGAAGCCGGCCACCCTTATTTTTATTATATTTTAAAACCGGGCGGCAAGCTGCTTGAAGGGGAGGAATTGATCCCGGGGCTGCATTCGGAAATGAGGAAACTGGCAGCGGAGGGCAATCTCCGTTCTGGTTACCATGAAATTGAATATAATGAGCGCAACGCCATGTATCATGTTGAAGCGGTACATGCGGAAACTTCCGGAACCGTGTATGTTGTGTTTGGGATTGAGACGACAGGCGCACATCATGTGATGCAAAAGCTTCTCGTGTTGTTTCTGCTCCTCTCGGCCGTTTTTACGGCAATCCTGGCGCTCTTAAGTTATTTTCTCGCCGGAAAAGCCATTGTCCCGATCCATGTGGCTTTAGAGAAACAGCGAAAATTCGTTTCGGATGCTTCCCATGAACTCCGGACGCCGATCAGCGTGTTTTACAGTTCGATCGAGTTGCTGGAAAAAGAAGAGGGGGAACATTTAAGCACGTTTGGAAAAGAAGTCGTGGCCGATTTAAAAACGGAAGCAAAATTAATGGCAGAGATGCTGGAAGATTTGCTGTTTTTAGCAAGAAGCGACCAGAAAGTCCAGCAGTACCGTTTTGAAGAGGTGCAGTTGTATGATTTGTGTGCCTCCATTGCACGGCGATTTCAAGCCGGGCTGCCGAAAAATATCCTGCTCATCAATAATTTGCTGGAACGCCCTGTTGTTTGGGGGGATCCGACAAGGTTGCAGGAGCTCATTTATATTTTTCTTGAGAATGCCAAGCAGTACACGGAAAATGGGTTTATAAAACTGTCATTGTACCGGAAGGACAATTTTGCCGTCATTGAAATTGAAGACAGCGGAAGCGGCATTGATGAGCATGACTTGCCCCATATTTTCGAACGGTTTTACCGCGGCGATAAAGCAAGGGTACGGGACGGGACCGGGCTCGGTTTGTCGATCGCCGAGGCCATTACCGAAAAGCACCGCGGCAGGATTGAAGTCAAAAGCAAAGTGGGGGAAGGCACTGTTTTTAAGGTCTTTATTCCATTAAAGGGGGAAGAAACATGAATAAACGGGATGTGGAGTACCAAATTGCCGATTTAAAAGCGGATTATGTCCGTTTACAGCATGATCTTGAAAAGCTGGAGTATGTAAAAGGGAACCTCCATCCGCTTGAAAAACAGCTGGCCGACATTGAACAGGAGCTCCGGAAATTGTACGAAAAGTTTGACCAGTTTGATGAATAGGGAACGCAAAAAGCGGCGGATACTGCCTGTTGCTGTGCCCGCCGCTTTAAAAAGTCTTATTTCTCTTTCCAGAGGAAGTTCCCAACCATATGGTCCACCTTTTTGTTTTCATGTAGGCGGCTGTGCTGCGCATTTTTGCCGTAAACAATTTTGGAAGTGTACCGGCCGGCCGGAACAATTGATTTGCCGCCGAGCGCGCTGTCAAGGGAAACAAGCGTGTCCCCGGAAGCCGGATTTTTTACCACACCTGCAATCGCAAGGACTTCGATCTTTCCGCCGAACCGGTTTTTATTGGCAAAAAGAGCTTTCAACGCGTTTGAGCCCGGAAGCAGATCGCGGGCGGCGGCGCCGGTATTGTTTGGATTTTGCTTAAACCTTTGGACAAGGACGCCGTGATATGGGCTGCCGATCGTCACCAGTTTGCGGATCACCGGATAGTTTGGCTGATGGGACGTTTCCTCAATATATTTTGTACAAATCAAACCGCCCATCGAATGCCCGACAAGATATGCCTCTTTCACATCGTATTTGGTGTAAAGAATATGCATGACTTTTTCAAGCCATTCCGCTGTTTGCCGGAAGCTGGACCGGTTTTGCGACAAAATCACCTGGATCATCGGATGCCGGTCTTGCTTTGATACTTGCCCATTGGCAACGATCAGCCCGTCTGCGGTCACATGAATGACCATTGCTTTTTCAGCCACCCCGCTTTCCTCTAAACGGTTGAGCATGCCGCCCAGCGAATTGGCTGTACCCTTATAGCCATGCACGAAAACGGTCGGAATCGGATCGGCTGCAGGGCGGGCTGCAGCGGCATTTCCTTTTGCTGTAAGGTGGTTCTGGAAAAACCATACGGCGGACAGGCTCATGGCGAGGAAAAAGCAAATGCTGATAAGGATCGCATGCCGATGTTGTGAATAAGGCATCTTAACACTCCTTGATGAAATACCTGATGTGAAATTCCAGCGAAATGATGTTTATTTTACCATATAAAACGGCCGCTGTGAATAGAAGAACACGCAAATCCGACTGATTTATGTGGCATGGCGTTGACGGCTTGCCGCAACCATTCTATGATTAAAGAAAACGCTGCACTGGGGCTGGAATAACTGTAATGGAGGGGAATCCGTCCCCAGTATACCTGTTTTTACTATGATGGTTGTAATGGAGGAAAATGTGTGGATTCATTATTGGATAGAATTCAGAAGGAGCTGCATCATTTGACCTGTGCCGAAAAGAAAGTCGGCGCTTATATTGTGCAACATCCGGAAATGGTTCCGAATATGACCACCAAAGATTTGTCGGAAAAAACCGGGGTAAGCGAGTCGACTGTTGTGAGATTTTGCAAATCCATTGGTGTGGCAAGCTTTAAGGCGTTTAAACTGGAACTCGTGAAGAACTTAACGTTGTCGGAAATCAATATGACCGATTTTTCCATTTTACAGCAAAAAGATTCCCCGTATGATTTATTCCAGAAAGTTACTTACGGCAATAAAAAAGCCATTGAATCGTGCATTTCGACACTTGACAGGAGGGAGCTGGAAAAAGCCGCGGATGTAATGGAGAAGGCGGGAAAAGTGGTGTTTTGTGGCGTCGGTGGGTCCGTGACGGCCGCAGTGGATGCCCATTATAAATTTTCCAGGATGGGTTACCATACGATATTTTCACAAGATTTCCATTATTTGCTATCCATCATTCCATATTTAAATGAAAAGGATGTGCTTGTTGCGATCAGCATTTCCGGCAGAACAAAAGATGTGCTGGAATTGTCCGGTTTTGCAAAAAGGAAAGGGGCAAAAATCATTGCGATTACGAATATGGAAAAATCCCCCCTCTATAAAGAAGCCGATATTAAGCTGTGCACGCCGGTCGCTGAGCAGGATTTCCGGATTGGGACGACTTCTTCCAGAATGGCGCAGCTGAATATTATAGATGCCCTTTATTTAAGTGTTTTTCAGCGGAGGGGCGAAAAAATTCTGGAATACTATTATGAAGCGAGAAACGAATATATCAAACTGCGCAGGTGAACATTGCTTTGTAAACCTAATATTTATATTTCTTTTACAATTCCAACATACTTCCTTTAAACTCTTTTTTTACAATCATTCGTGTAATGAGAAATCAAGGGAAGGGGAGGAAGCGAGTTGGAAAAGGGCAAAAGAAACGGTTTGGTGAAAGCGGCAATGGCATTGACGACTATTGCGGCATTGGGGGTGTCCGGCATCGCAAGTGCAAAATCTTATCAGCCTTCACAACACATGCACACCCCATCGCACGAAAAGGCGAAAAGCGTCATCCTGTTTGTCGGGGACGGCATGGGGGCCGTGCAGCGGGATGCCATCCGGCTGGCAACGGTCGGCTTAAACGGGGACCTTGAAATGAATAAAATGCCGTATGCGGGGATTGTACATACAAGCTCAACGTCAACTGTGACCGATTCGGCAGCCGCCGCAACAGCCATGGCATCGGGTGTCAAAACGTATAACGGGGCCATCGGGATGGATGCCAATAAAGTAAGCAAAAAGACAGTTTTGGAAGAAGCGGAAGAAGCCGGCAAGTCAACCGGCCTTGTAACGACCAGCCAGATTACGGACGCAACGCCGGCAGCATTCGGCGCCCATGTTGCAAACCGCTCCGAGCAGAGCAAAATCGCGAAGCAGTATTTGGAAAACAGCAAGGTGGACGTCCTGCTTGGGGGCGGGGAAGATTACTGGTATCCTGCCGGCAATGCAGGCGCATACGAAGACCATCCGGCAAAAGATCCGTCAGAGGCAAGTAAGGGGACGGAAGGTAATCTAGTGGAGGAAGCAAAAAAACGCGGCTACCAATATGTAATGAACGCTTCCGGGCTGCAAAAAGCAAACGGGAATAAGCTTTTGGGCCTGTTTGCCAATGAAGAAATGTTTGAGCAGCGCCCTGAAGGGGACGGCGACCAGTATGACCCGGTTGTTTCGCTTCCAACGATGGTCGAAAAAGCGATCGGCACACTGTCGAAAAATAAAAAAGGTTTCTTTCTGATGGTGGAAGAAGAAGCGATCGATGAAATGGCCCATGAAAACAACGCAACCCAGCTGATCAAAGCGGGGCAGCAATTGGATAACGCGGTAGATGTGGCAAAAGATTACGCGAAAAAACACCCTGACACTTTAGTGCTTGTGCTGGCCGACCATGATTGCGGCGGGATGGCGATTGAGGGCGTAGATAACAGCGATGAATCCGGTGACGGCATTTCAAAAGAAGATGGCCCGTTCCAGGTAGCCGGTTCCGACCAGCAATTTATGGTGGACTGGACAACATCCGGCCATACGGCAGCCGACATTCCTTTGACGGCTATGGGCCGCGGGGCTTCCTTGTTTGAAGGGACCTATGAGAATACGTATATCCATGATGCTTTGTTAAAAGCAATGGGTTTGGGAAAATAAATTCTAAAAAAATGTGCCGGGCCGTGCAAGTTTTGAAGGCCCGGTTTCCGTTTTCGGACATGCCCGCCGTTACTGCGCCCAAAAAATCTGATATAATAAAGGCAAGTTTTGCTTGAGGACTGGTGCTATTGGAGGGGGAAGGCAGCATGATCGAATGCATCGCATCCGATATGGATGGAACGTTGTTAAATTCTAAACAGGAAGTCAGCCCGGCAAATGCCGAAGCGATCAAACTGGCGCAAAAAAAGGGCATCCATTTTGTCGTTACGACCGGGCGTTCTTATGAAGAAGCAAGGCTGGTGCTGGATCCGGCCGGCATTGATTGTACAGTGATCGGATTAAACGGGGCGGAAGTAAGGGATGAGGAAGGAAGACTGCTCAAAACAAGTGTCCTCAATCCAAAAACGGCTGCCCGGATTGCAACCGTATTCGACAATCTCGGCATTTATTATGAATTTTTTACAAATGAAGGCACTTTTACCGAAGATTACGAGGAAAACATGGATATGCTTGTCGATCTGTTCCATTCCGCCAATCCGGAAGTGCCGGTCGAAGAAGTGCGCGCCCATATCCAACAGCGCGGCATTCGGCGCTACATCCATAATAAGGGCGAAACAAGGGATATTTTCCACAACCCGTCCATTCTCTTTTATAAAATCTTGGCGTTTAATGAAGACGAACACCGGCTGCGGAAAATCGGAAAAAGCCTGGAAAAGGACTTCCCGGATATTAAAGTCACTTCGTCGGGTTTCCGGAATATAGAAGTGAACCATGTTTCAGCCCAAAAAGGAATTGCGTTGGAGGAGTATGTGAAAAAACACGGGCTGTCCATGAAAAAAACAATGGCGATCGGCGATAATTTAAATGATATCTCGATGCTAGAACGGGTCGGATATCCTTTTGCAATGGGAAATGCCGAAAAAGAAGTGCTGGAACTTTGCCGCTACCGGACGGAAAGGAATGATGACGACGGCGTGGCAAAGGCCATATACAGGGTGCTCGAGATGCCGTGAATTTCGCGACCATCAGAGCAACAAAAACCCCGCCGGGAAAAATGAATTTCTCAACGGGGTTTTTTATTGACCTTTATTCGACCCGGTCATTGTCCCAGTCATACGTCCAAAAGTGTTCGTAATGGAGCCAGCGGAGCGTTTCCGGGTCTTTTCGTTTCAGTTTTTCTTCCCGTTCCCTCATCATCCAGCCGGTTTGGGAGAGGTGGGCTTTCATGGCTCCAAGTTTTTGCTCGGATGCACCGCTTACATCATTGACGATATCCGGTTTTCCGATTTCTGCCTCATGGTTTTTCGAAAATGCGACGCAGTGGAGTTTCGGGCGTTTTTCGTCCGGGATCTGCCTGAGTGCGCGGACAACGGCCCTTCCTGTTGCTTCATGGTCGGGATGGACGGAGTAGCCGGGATAGAATGTAATCACAAGTGATGGATTCAATTCATTGACGAGGTTCAGCACCATTTTTACCATTTTCTCATCATCTTCAAATTCCACCGTTTTATCGCGCAGCCCCATCATGCGTAAGTCCTTGATCCCCATGATTTCCGCCGCTTTTTGCAATTCTTTTTTGCGGATATGCGGGAGCGATTCTCTTGTGGCAAAAGGGGGGTACCCAAGGTTTCTCGCCATTTCCCCGAGCGTCAGGCAGGCATACGTGACCGGCGTGCCGTTTTTGACATGGGTTGCAATCGTTCCAGAAACGCCGAATGCCTCGTCATCCGGGTGTGGGAAAATCACCAGAACATGGCGCTCTTTTTCCATTTCTTTCATCTCCTTATTCAAAAGGTGTTTTGCTCAATTCAAGTGCAACCGCAAGTTTTCCGTCATAACCATGGCCGGCAAACAGCAGGCGGCCGAACTCGTCTTTTTCAAAATGCGTCAAGCCTTCAGCGTAGACCCAGCCGATTTTCATTTTCAATCCGATCCGGTAAGGGCCATCTCCGGCAATTTTTCCGTGTTCGTATGAAATTTGCGCATTGCGGATGTAGGCGCCGGCGGAAAAAAAAGACTCATTGACATGGGAGGCATAGGCGCCGTTTGTCGTTTCCAAATGGATATACAGCGGCTGATTGGCAAATTCATTGAGCCATTTTTGTGCTTCATGCGTACGTATCGGTTCCATCGTCTTCCTCCTTTTTTCTGTCCGCCAATCGTTTCTTTTCAATTATAGCAAATCGGCGGGGCGTCCGGTCAAAATAAAAACCGGCTCCTCCGTGAAGATTTTTGCCGGAGGGGCCGGTTATTAGAGGTTTATGCATTGGAATGCGAAAAACGGGTGTACGCGCCGTGCATGACAGGGCCGACATATTCGTTCAGCTTAAAGCCGTGCTCGATTGCCATGTGGACGAATTCTTTCGCCACTTTTACAGCACCCGGAACAGTATTGCCTTTTGCCAATTCAGCCGTAATGGCCGCGGCAAACGTGCAGCCTGCGCCATGGTTGTAAGTCGTGTCCACTTTCGGCGATTCAAGGATTTCGAAATCTTTTCCGTCATAGAACAAATCGACGGCATTTTCCGTATCAAGCCCTTTTCCGCCTTTAATGACAACATTTTTTGCGCCCAGTTCATGGATTTTTACCGCTGCTTCTTTCATATCGTCAACGGTTTTAATCGGGCCCGTTTTTGCCAACTGCCAGGCCTCGAACAAGTTCGGGGTTGTGATCGTTGCACGTGGCAAAAGCAATTCGCGTATCGCTTCCGTATTTTCCGGCTGCAGAACCTCGTCTTCGCCTTTACAAACCATGACAGGGTCAATGACCACTTTTTCCAAATGGTATTCATCTATTTTACGGGCTGCCAGTTCAATAATGTCTACAGAACCGAGCATGCCGGTTTTCATTGCGTCAATTCCGACAGAAAGGATCGTTTCGAGCTGCGGTTCGACAATTTTCACATCGATTGGGAACACATTATGGTGCCATCCGTTTTTCGGATCCATCGTGACGATGGAAGTAATGGCGGACATGCCGTAAACGCCCAGTTCCTGGAATGTTTTTAAATCCGCCTGAAGCCCGGCACCACCGCTGGAATCAGAACCGGCGAGCGTAAAAGTTTTCTTTAAACCCATCACGCACCCATCTCCTTTTTTCAATATAGCTTCACACTATTTTAGGATATAATACTGCCCGGAAAAAAACAAATATGGGGGACGGGGGGATGAATAGGTAAAAAATGTGCCTGCTGCTAAACTTCAGCCGGCCTGCGCTGGTTAACAGAAGGCGCCCGATATCTCCCGGGTCTTCGTTTTTGTCCGCAGCAATGACGGCAACGGGACCTGGCCCAATCCTTTTTCGTACTGTTCCATATCCGTCAGCCCGGGCACCTGCATTTTCGATCTTAATTTATCGCCGCGCTGCGGAATACATTTCCGGCCATATCGATGACGCCTTGCTCCCCCATGCCGGCCGATCCGGTTTCTGTTACATCTGCCAAATCTTTCGACCCGTTTTGTCGTGCGCGAAAATATAAAGATGATCTTTCGAAAATCCTTCATTTTCAAACTTGGTCACAACATTCTTCCAAGCCGTTATCAACCACTTCCACTTTATACATGAACAGCCCCCTTTTATCAGGCTGTTGCAAGACTTTGTGTACTATATATCCGCTTCCGGGTGTCCCTAAACAAAAAAGTTTTTCGTCCGCCCACGGGGGAAACTGGTAGAATAATAGTATGGAAAGAAAGGGGCTGTTAACGAGTGAAAGCTATTTTGAAAAATGACTGGGGCCCGCTTTTAAACGAAGAGTTCCAAAAACCGTATTATTTAAAATTGAGGGAATTCCTGAAAAAAGAATATGCGACAAAGCGGATCCATCCGGATATGTATGATATTTACAACGCGTTCCATTATACGCCTTACCGCGATGTCAAAGTCGTACTGCTCGGGCAGGACCCGTATCACGGCCCGAACCAGGCGCACGGGCTCAGTTTTTCCGTCAAGCCGGGCGTGGATATCCCGCCATCGCTCCAGAATATTTTTAAAGAACTGCATGATGATTTAGGGTGTCCGATCCCGAACCATGGCTGTCTTGTCAGCTGGGCGAAGCAGGGCGTCATGCTGCTAAACACAGTGCTGACAGTGCGGGAAGGGCAGGCCCACTCACATCAGGGAATGGGCTGGGAAATCTTTACGGATGAAGTTATTAAAAAAATCAATGCAAAGGAAAAACCGGTTATTTTTCTTTTATGGGGCAGGCCGGCACAAAGCAAAAAAGCTTTAATCGACACGAACAAACATTATGTTTTGACCGCTGCCCATCCGAGCCCATTGTCCGCAAACCGCGGTTTTTTCGGGAGCCGCCATTTTTCAAAAGTAAACCGGATTTTGCGGGATTTAGGGGAAAAAGAAATCCAATGGCAGCTGCCGGAACAGGAAAAGGCATAAAATACGCCGCTCCGATCAAAACCGACAATGTTTCACGTGGAACATTGTCGGTTTTTTGAAATGTTTGTACGTACGGATATATCAGATCATCAACATTGTTCGATATTATTGCCTTTGCTACAATAATCCTAAAGAAAATGCGATTGAGGTGCGGAAATGGCTATCACAACGAAAACGCTTTTAGCAAAAATCGAGCAGGAACTGGCAAAGGCAAAACAGGGGGAGTCGACGAAGAAAATCAGGGAGCATGTCTATGCAATAAAAGCGTTGTGCGAAATTCTTCTGGAAAGCGGGGAGGAGGAAAAGGCCATTTCTTCTTCCGTATCCATGCCTCAAACAGCGCTGAAGACGGAGCCGCTGAAAATGGAAGATGGTGCAAATGGCGACTCTATTTTTGATTTTTAGCAGGCCGTTCCGATAGAATAAGAATAAAAGATTATATATGAGCGGGAGTGCGTGAAGATGAAAATATTTGTTTTGCTCGGCGCCATCAATGCGTTTTTGTCCGTAGCATTAGGGGCATTCGGCGCCCACGGGCTTCAGGGCAGAATGGAGCAGAAATATTTGGACATTTGGGAAACCGGCGTGCGCTATGAGATGTACCATGCGCTAGGTTTAATGGCAATCGGTATTTTGTCGGGTATGATCAAATCATCGGCATTGCTGAATTGGTCCGGATGGCTGATGTTTATCGGTATTGTCCTTTTCTCCGGCAGCCTGTATGTTTTATGTTTAACGAAAATCAATGTACTCGGTGCAATTACACCGATCGGGGGCATCGCGTTCCTCGCCGCTTGGGTACTGCTCGGGACGGCAGCGGTGAAATGGATGTAAAAGAAAGAGGCTGCCCGTAAACAAGAAAACCCGCCGGAATAACATCATTTTTCCGGCGGGTTTTCCGAGTTATGGAATTTTTGTAAAGTTATCCCCGTGGCGGATAGGTGGCCAATTGCTGGCCTGCCTGCGGTGTCCCGAAAGGATATTCGTACTCGATTTCCTCAGAGAATGTAATGTAATCGACATACACCATCGGAATTAAATAACGTTGTCCGGTTTGCGGATCGCTGAGGATGACATGGTCGCGCCCGGCCGCTTCGATAATCCCGTTGAATACTTTTGCGTTCCATTCGCGGTTGTTTTCAAATGTGGCGTACAGCGTGATCATTTTTCCTTTATTCAGCCGCAAAATATTTTCAATATAAGACTGTTCGAGCGGCAGCTGTCCAGGCAAATTTTGCGTAGGCGAAATTTGGGTTTGCGGCCCCATCGGAACTTGGTACTGCGGAAAATAAGTCCCGTAGTAAGGCTGGGTGGACTGCCGGTAGTAATAGTAATAAGGATACCCGTAAACAGGCGGTGTGTAATTCCCGTTTTCCAATTGATTTCCCCCTCCATTTTTACATATCTGAAGCCTGAACGCGGCTCCTGCCGTGCTTTCGCGCGGCAGTATAAGTAGGGCCCTCACTACATTCATGTGTATGCCGCCGGAAAACGGGATATGCTAAAAAATCCTTCCAGCATTCTGGAAGGATTTTGGTTACCCGATATGTAACAATGATTTTAATTTCTCTTCATCAAGCAGGCTTCCGACATAGAAAGAGCCGAATTCGCCATATCTGGCGCTTGCTTCATCAAAACGCATTTCGTAGACGATTTTTTTGAACTGCAGGGCATCATCGGATAATAAAGTGACACCCCATTCATAGTCGTCAAGCCCTGTAGAGCCGAGAATATACTGTTTCACTTTTCCGGCGTATTTGCGCCCGATCATGCCGTGGCTTTTCATCAATTCACGGCGTTTTTCCATCGGCAGCATATACCAGTTGTCATCGCCTTGGCGCCGTTTATCCATCGGGTAGAAGCAGAAATATTTGGATTTTGGCAGGGTCGGATACAGGCGCTCTCTGACCTGCGGATTTTCATATGCGTTTTCATCCGCCTTGCCGCCGCGCACATAGTTGCTTAACTCGACAACGGCGACATAAGAGTAAGCCGGGATGGTATAGTCAGCAATTTTTAATTTATTAAAGGCCGTTTCAATTTTCTCAAGGTCTTCTAAAGCCGGCCGCAGCGTCCATAAGACAAAATCGGCTTTTTGGCCTGTGATCGTGTATAAAGCATAAGCTCCTTCATGTTCGTTTTGAATGGCTTCTAATTTTTTAAGGAACTGCTGGAACTCTTCAATTGCAGCTTCCCTTTCCGCGCCCGGCAGTGCCCTCCAGCCCGCCCAGTCGATAGAACGAAAATTATGCAACGAGTACCAGCCATCCAATGTTTCTGCTGCTTCGCTCATCTTTTTCCCTCCAAGCTTTTTTTCTTACCTTACTATAACATAGGTTGGATAAAGGAAAAAATAATACGCGCTGTGTGAAATGTTCAGAACAATTTCATCTTTTGCCTTTGATTTTTGGGGAGAATGGATTATCCTAAAAAAGGACATAGTCATAAAAGGAGTGATCGACATGAGCGAGTTTTTCGACACCGTTAAACAAAAAGTGCGGGGGCACAATAAAACCATTGTTTTTCCTGAAGGCCTGGATGAAAGGATTTTAACCGCTGCTTCCCGGCTTGCCTCTGAAGAAGTCATCCGCCCGGTGTTAATCGGGAACCGGAATGAAATCGAAGCAAAAGCACGGGAAATCAGCGTTTCGGTTGAAGGAATCCCTACATATGATCCGGAAAACTATGAGGGTTTTGAAGAGATGGTGCAGGCTTTTGTTGAACGGAGAAAAGGAAAAGCGACGGAAGAAGATGCGCGCAAGATTTTAAAAGATGTTAATTATTTCGGCACAATGCTTGTCTATTTGAAGAAAGCGGACGGACTTGTAAGCGGCGCCATCCATTCCACGGCGGACACGGTACGGCCTGCACTGCAGATCATTAAAACAAAACCGGGGATCAAAAAAACGTCGGGTATCTTCATTATGGTAAGGGATAAAGAGAAATATGTATTTGCCGACTGCGCCATTAATATCGCGCCGGACAGCCAGGATTTGGCGGAAACGGCTGTGGAAAGCGCCAAGACGGCAAGAACGTTTGATATCGAGCCGAGAGTCGCCATGCTGAGCTTTTCAACAAAAGGTTCGGCCCATTCTGATGAGACGGAAAAAGTGGTGCAGGCTGTAAAAATGGCAAAAGAACTCGATCCGGATATTGTGCTGGACGGTGAGCTCCAGTTTGATGCAGCATATGTTCCGGCTGTCGCGCAAAGGAAAGCGCCGGATTCCGTCATCCAGGGGAATGCGACTGTGTTTATTTTTCCGAGCCTTGAAGCCGGCAATATCGGCTATAAAATGGCGCAGCGGCTCGGCGGCTTCGAAGCGGTCGGCCCGATCCTGCAGGGGCTGAATGCGCCTGTCAACGACTTATCGCGGGGCTGCAATGCTGAGGATGTTTACAATTTGGCCTTGATTTCAGCGGCGCAAAGTTTGTAATGTCCCTATTCCTGAATGCCGGGATTTACCGTTGGAATTTAGTTCCGGTTTGGCTTGGCTGCATCCTGCACAATGGCCAAATCCTTTTTATGTTTTTGGAAAAAGCAAATGGAGGAATGGACGGATATGGAAGAAGCGCTGCAATTGCTGAAGCAGCCGGAGTGGAGGATAATCGACCAGTCCTGCCTCGGCCCGCAGTTTGAAGCGGCCCAGTCTTTTGCAATGGACGATACATTATGCACATCGGTTGGGTCACACCTGTCTCCGGCGGTTGTGCGGACATGGGTGCACCACCAAACAATCAGCCTCGGCATTCAGGATACGAAGCTGCCTTTTCTGGAACAGGGGCTTAAATTTCTTGAAAGCATGGGTTACCGGTATCTTGTCCGCAATTCAGGCGGTCTTGCGGTTGTTTTGGATGATGGTGTGCTGAACGTTTCGCTTGTTGTGCCGGACACGGAAAAAGGGATGGACATCAACCGCGGATATGAGGCGATGTGGAAGCTTATCCAAATGATGTTTGCCGATTTCCCCGTGCAGATTGAGGCAGGCGAAATTGCCGGCTCGTACTGCCCAGGTAGCTATGACTTAAGCATTGAAGGGAAAAAATTTGCCGGCATCTCGCAGCGGCGTGTCCGAAAAGGGGTGGCTGTCCAGATTTATTTATGCATCACAGGCAGTGGTGCGGGCAGGGCGCGGCTCGTCCGGGGATTTTACGAACAGGCAAAGCAGGGTGCTGCGACAAAATTTCAATACCCGATGATACAGCCTGAAGTGATGGCGTCGCTGTCAGAGCTCCTGCAGGAAAATTTGGCGGTACAGGACGTTTTTATGCGGCTGCTGCAAACGCTGCAGGAGCTCGGAAGCCGGCTTGTGTCCCGGCCGCTGACGGAGCAGGAAACGGAATGGTACGGCCAATATTATGAACGCATGCTCGAACGCAATGCGCGATTTTTATAAGGTTTGCAGGTATGATTGGGTAGGAAAGCATGGTTTGGCACTTGCTTTACCAAACTTGGATTATAAAGACAAAACTTTGATCTGCAAGCAGAGAAAAGACTTTTAGCAGCCTTATAAAGTACAAAATGGTGTCCTTGGGGCGGCAAAAAGTCTTTTAGGAGCGTTATAAAGGACAGAAGCAGGTTCGTGGAGTATCGAAATGTCCCTTAGAAGCATTATTGAAGGACAGAGCGCCGGCCCTATAATGGGAAAAGTCTTTTAGGAGTGTTGTAAGGGACAAAAGCATAGCCTTGGGACAGCGAAAAGTCTTTCATAAGCATCATGGAGGACAAATGCCGTTCGCAACTCAGATAAACGTTCTTCAAGGGAAGAATTGAAGCATCTATCCCCAAAGTCACTAAACAGGCGGAAACCCATCGAGATCATGTTTCTCAATGGGTTTCCTTGTTTAAAAGAGCTTTTGGGATCGCGTTTTGCAATGGCAATGTCACTCCGCCATTTTCTCCAGGTTCCCGTTCCGGTCCATTTTGAATTTGGTTGTGCCGGTGTCGTCTTCTTCAAAGAGGACATATTTTCTGGCGCGATTCATGATTTTCATCAATGTTTCGTAATCTTCCTGCATCGTGACGGAGCCTTCTTCCAGCTCTTTGATGCGTTTTTTCAGCTCTTCCGTTTCTTTTTTTAGTTCCTGGTTTTCATGTTTCAATCTTGCATTCTCGCTTTTTAAAACCGTTGTCTGGAATTGCGTATTGTTTAAGTATTGCAGATAGCTGATGACTTTGACCAAGTTCATTTCCCCATTGTCCGTGCCTTGTGCACCTTCTCCGGCCTGCCCTTCCGCCTCCGCTTGGTCCGTAACCAACGGTATTTCACCAAGTTCTTCAAGCGTCGGTACTGGCGGCTGGTAAAGTAGTTTCTTTTTCCCACCCTGTTCTTTTCCAAGCAGGCGCTGGCGCTGCTTTCGCTGTTTTTTGGCAAGTTGCAAAGCTTGTTCGTAGTTGTGGCGGACGACCGCATTCCAGCGGAAACCACAGGCGGCCGAAGTGCGGTTCAGCTTATCGCCGACTTCCTCAAAAGCATTCAGCTGTGTGCTGCCTTCGCGCACATGGCGCAGCACCGTTTCGGCAAGCAACAAATCATCTTCTTCGCTCCACGCGTCTTGACGTGATTTCATTCTCATTACCCCCAATTTGAATTTTTGTTTTGATACTAAGAGAATGGACAAAAAATGCATTTTTTATACCAATATGGTAAAAAAATAATAGAGTTTTAGTGCGCGGCGGTGGAAAAATCCCTTTTTTCGGTTTGCGTACAGGCGCTTTTTTTCTTCTTTTGATCCCGGTATAATAGAATTACGACAGTAGGAAGAGGGTAAATCATGGAATACGCCAAACTTAAACTCAGCGAGGAAAAGGTATTTAAAGACCCTGTCCACCGTTATGTTCATGTGCGCGACCAGGTGATATGGGACTTGATCGGGACAAAAGAGTTCCAAAGGCTGCGCAGGATCCGGCAGCTCGGCACGACTTTCCTGACCTTTCACGGGGCAGAACACAGCCGGTTCAGCCATTCGCTCGGCGTATATGAAATTGTCAGGAGAATTACGGATGATGTATTTAAAAACAGGCCGAACTGGAACGGGAAGGACAGGCTTTTATCGCTTTGCGCCGCGCTTTTGCATGATCTTGGCCACGGGCCATTTTCCCACTCGTTCGAAAAAGTCTTCGGCATGGACCATGAAGAATTTACAAAGCAAATCATTTTAGGAAAAACGGAAGTAAACGAGGTGTTGCGGCGGGTCGGCAGGAACTTTCCGAAAAAAGTGGCGGAAGTCATAGCCAAAACTTCCGAAAATAAGCTTGTTGTCAGCCTGATCTCGAGCCAGCTCGATGCGGACCGGATGGATTACTTGCTGCGCGATGCCTATTATACCGGGGTCAGCTACGGCCATTTCGACATTGAACGGCTGCTCCGCGTCATGCGCCCTCATGAGGACCAGGCCGTTTTTAAATACAGCGGCATGCACGCGGTGGAAGACTATATTATGAGCCGCTACCAAATGTATTGGCAGGTGTATTTCCACCCGGTCACAAGGAGCGCGGAAGTCATCTTAACGAAAATTTTGCAGCGGGCAAAAGCCTTGTATGATGCGTCGTATGATTTCAAACACGAGCCCAGGCATTTCCGCTCGCTTTTTGAAGATCACCTTTCCCTTGAAGATTATTTGAAGATGGATGAACATGTGATGCTGTATTATATTGAAGTGTGGCAGGAAGAAGACGATTCGATTTTGCGGGATCTTTGCTCACGCTTTGTGAACCGGAATTTGTTTAAGTATGTTGAATTTGATCCAGCAAAAGAGTTTAAAGTACATAGCCGGTTGGAGAAACTTTTCCAGGAAGCCGGGATCGATCCGAATTATTATTTGGTGATTGATTCGTCGTCTGATCTTCCTTATGATTTTTACCGGCCAGGCGAGGAGGGGGAACGGCTTCCGATCAATTTGCTGATGCGGAACGGGGACTTGAAAGAATTGTCTAGGGAATCCGATATTGTAGATGCGATTTCGGGGAAAAGAAGAACCGACCATAAATTGTATTTTCCGCTTGATTTGATCAAAGACGAGACGGAATACGGCGAAAAGAAAAGGGAAATTGCCGCTTTGTTAAAGCTGTCCCAGAATCCGGAAATTTAATCAGGAGATGAATGGTTTGTGTTAGAAGATCATGTGAAATTAATGGGTGCGCTTGCCGTTTCGGGGGAGATTGTCGGGCGCAAAAAACTGCAAAAAATGATTTACATTGCGAAAAAATTGTCGTTTCCGTTCCAGGAAAAGTTTGAATTCCATTTTTACGGCCCGTACTCGGAAGAACTGACGCTGAGGATAGAAGAACTGACCAATCTCGGCTTTGTGAAAGAAGTCAAGGAGAAAAAAGGCGGATATGTCCAATACCGTTATACGGTTACTGATGAAGGCCATGAATTTTTAAATATGTACGAGCAGGAGCTGCCCGGGCTTGATGCCTGCCTGATAGAAATGAACGGGCAAAACGCGCGTTTTCTCGAACTCGTTTCAACGGTCATGTACTTTGATGCGCTCCCGAAGGACGAAGTGAAAGAAAAAATCTTTACGTTAAAAGCAAAGCAGCACTATACGGAGGAAGAAATCAGCCAGGCGTATGACTACATCGAAAAATTAAAAAAAATCGCTAAGCCTGTGCAAAGGGCTTAGCGATTTCCCTCTTTATTCGTCGCTTTTACGGACGCCGCCTACGGCATAGTGGTTTTTCGACATTTCTTCAATGAAAACCGTGATGTTTTCTTTCGGGGCGTTCACCGTTTCGCTGACAGCGGCGGTCACTTTTTCAACCAATGCTTTCTTTTGCTCGTCAGTACGGCCTTCCAGCATTTTTACCGTTACATATGGCATATGGCTGCATCTCCTTTTTGTTGATCGTTTCCGTTTAAAATTGTAAAGATTTTTTTGCCCGCCCGCAAGTGCCTACCGGTGGC
>NZ_BKZR01000026.1:0-47903 GCF_008974225.1 Weizmannia acidilactici
GATATCTTTTATATTATCGCGGGGTGGAGCAGTCTGGTAGCTCGTCGGGCTCATAACCCGAAGGTCGCAGGTTCAAATCCTGCCCCCGCAATTGATTGATAACAAGTCAGGTCTAAACCCTGCTTGTTATCTATATTTTTATCCATGTTTTTTGCTCATTTCATCAAAATCGGTTAAACTAGAATTATGTTCAAGCACCCTTAGGAAAATTCCTAAGGCTTTTTTTATAAAGCGCTGTTTATTGTTGTACATTCCAAATATCGAAATGCCCAACAACATACTTTATAACTGGGCCTTTTATTAAGTTGTAGAGGGGACTCGGCTAAATGGGGATCTATAAACGAATATCCAACAGCCATGACGAAACGTTTTCCTTTGCGGAAAATATGGCCGCACATCTAAAACCGGGGGATGTCATTTTATTGGAAGGCGACCTGGGTGCGGGTAAAACGACTTTTACGAAAGGCATTGCAAAAGGGCTTGGCATTCACCGTACTGTAAACAGTCCGACTTTTACCATTATCAAAGAGTACCAGGGAAAAATTCCGCTTTACCATATGGATGTGTACCGTTTGGAAGATGCGCAGGAAGACTTGGGCTTTGATGAATATTTCGAAGGCGATGGTGTTACAGTCATCGAATGGGCACATTTTATCAAGGACCAGCTGCCCGAATCCTTTTTGGAAATCCGTATCCTCCGCCTTGAAGGCGACCAGCGATGCATTGAAGCGGAGCCGGTCGGGAACCGATACGTATCATTATGTGAGGAGTCTTTTGGATGAATATTTTGGCAATCGATACTTCAAATGAAGTGCTAGGCGTTTCATTAGTGAATGGCAATACAGTTTTGGCAGAATACATTACCAACTTGAAGAAAAACCACAGCGTCCGTGTCATGCCTGCCATTCAGCAGGTCATGGAGGAGTGTGGGGTACGCCCGGGCGAATTGGATAAAATTGTGGTGGCAAAAGGTCCCGGCTCATATACCGGCGTGCGCATCGGCGTGACCATTGCCAAAACGATGGCATGGAGTCTGCAAATTCCTTTGGTCGGTGTTTCCAGCCTTAAATTTATTGCGGCGGCAGGACGTTATTTCGACGGGTATATATCCCCGCTGTTTGACGCACGCAGGGGACAAATCTATACAGGATTATACCGTTATGAAAATGGGAATTTAGAAACGGTGATTGACGATTGCAATATTTTATCTGCTGAATGGGGTTCACGATTGTGTGACCTTAATCAGCCTGTTTTATTTATCGGCCAAAATGTTGCGCTACATGAAGCTGTCCTCGCTGAAAAGTTGCAAGGTAATATGGTTACGGCGGATTGGACGATGCATAATCCGCGGCCGAGCGAATTGGCGAAGCTCGGAATGGACGAGCCCGGGGAAGCAGTACACACTTTTGTTCCAAATTACATACGCTTAGTAGAAGCAGAAGCCAAATGGCTGGAAAAGCATAAACGGGAGAAAAGTTAGGATATGATAAAAATGGGAGATATCATTCTGCGGAAAGCCACGCTTGAGGATTTGGACGGGATTTACAATGTGGAGCTGCACTCTTTTTCGCTGCCGTGGACGCGGGAAGCTTTTTATAATGAACTGGTCCATAACCATTTTGCAACGTATTTGGTGCTGATCGACCAGGAAAGAGTGGTCGGCTATTGCGGTGTATGGGTGATCGTGGACGAAGCCCATGTCACCAATCTTGCCGTGCTGCCGGAATACCGGGGGCGGAAATTGGGGGAGGCCTTGTTAAGGAACGTTATGGAGTATGCAAGGCTCAATAATGCGAAAACGCTCAGCCTAGAAGTCCGTGTCAGCAATGATATTGCACGTTCTCTGTATAAAAAACTTGGGTTCCGGGAAGGCGGCATCCGCAAAGGTTATTATACCGATAATTATGAAGACGCAATTGTGATGTGGGTGAATTTATAAATGGAAAAAGATATATTGGTTTTAGGCATAGAAACGAGCTGTGATGAAACAGCCGCAGCCGTCATCAAAAATGGAACGGAGATCATTTCAAATGTAGTCGCCTCCCAAATCAATAGCCATAAGCGTTTCGGCGGCGTCGTACCTGAGCTTGCTTCGCGCCATCATGTCGAGCAAATTACGATCGTGATAGAGGAAGCGATGCGGCAGGCGGGAGCTTCTTTTCAGGATTTGGATGCTATTGCAGTTACGGAAGGGCCGGGACTGGTCGGTGCGCTGCTTGTTGGCGTAAATGCCGCAAAAGCGCTCAGTTTTACGCATCAGATTCCGCTTGTCGGCGTCCATCATATTGCAGGGCATATTTACGCAAACCGGCTGGAGCATGAAATGAAGTTCCCGTTGCTGGCGCTTGTCGTTTCCGGCGGGCATACGGAACTTATCTTGATGAAAGGGCATGCCGAATTTGAAGTCATCGGCGAAACGAGGGACGATGCAGCGGGAGAGGCTTATGACAAAGTGGCCCGGACATTAAATCTGCCGTACCCCGGCGGCCCGCAGATCGACCGGCTCGCCCATGAAGGTGAACCGAATATTGATTTGCCACGTGCTTGGCTTGAGGGCACATACGATTTCAGTTTCAGCGGTTTAAAATCGGCTGTCATCAATACGCTGCACAATGCAGCGCAGCGCGGGGAAACGATCAAGCCGGAAGACATGGCGGCGAGTTTCCAGCAAAGTGTGGTTGATGTGCTTGTCGGAAAAACAATAGAGGCCGCCAAAGAATTTGAAGTTAAAGAAGTGCTAGTGGCCGGCGGGGTTGCCGCGAATAAAGGATTGCGCGCCGCTTTGGAAGAAGCATTCCATAAGCTGCCGGACGTGGAGCTTAGCATCCCGCCGATCCATTTATGCACAGATAATGCTGCGATGATCGCCGCTTGTGGTACCGTGCTTTTTAAAAAAGGGAAAAGGAGTGCCCTTGATTTAAATGCTTATCCGGGGCTTGATATAGAAAATTTTTAGGGGGCTGTCCCAAAAGCCCCTTCTTAAACAAGAAAAACCGTTGAGAAAATAATTTTCTCAACGGTTTTTCTTGTTTCTGAAACAGGCGGTTCTTTTCCGCCTGTTTCAGAAGATTGTGGACGATGGCACCCAGCCCGAATTCGATATTTACTTTCTCAAGCCCCCGTAAAGAAAATCTGCGGAACGACCGATTGCCTTTGATATGACCGAACACGCTTTCTACCTCGATTTTCCTTCGAGCGTAGATTTGCTCGTCTTTTTCACGATATTCCCAGTTAGAAACATTTCGGATATCTTTTTTGTAAGCCCGCGTCTCTTCTTTCCTCATAGTATTGTAAGGAATCAATGCTTCGAACTCTTCCTCATGCGCATACAAATAGTTGGCTTCCCCGCCATAACCTGCATCCGCAATGATCCGTTTTGGCTTAGGCAGGCCGGATGCTTTCAGCTTCTCCAAATGCGGCACAAAGCATCTTGTATCAGTTGGCCTCTGGTGTATAGTGTATCCAAGAATAAGCTGGTCTTCCGTTCCAATTTGGACATTGTAACCCGGTTTCAGCTGGCCGTTTTTCATATGATCTTCTTTCATCCGCATAAAGGTGGCATCATGATCTGTTTTGGAATAACTGTTCCGGTCTCCAAAAATGCTTCATACTTCTTCAGCCGTGGTAAGTAGTCTTCTTTGAGTTTCTTGTAAATTTTTCGTTTCGACCGATAGACTGCCTTTTTCTCTTTCTTCAGTTCCTTGTCTTTTTCCTGCTCTGCGTCTGTTTCAGCTTCTTTGACTTTTTGCTCCACCTTTTTTGCAATTTTCTCCAGCTGCTCTGCACTAACGCGTTCAGCTTGTTCTTTCATTCTTTTAACTTTTTTTCATCTAATTCGATTGTCGATCAACTGAAACATCTTTTGGAGATTTTAGTGGAGTTTCTCTTCATATTTTTCTGTCACTTTTTTCTAGACAAACGTGTACTTATTGGCGTTTGCCTCGATCTTTGTGCCGTCCATGAAGTAGTTTTCCAGCGTGATATATTTTTGTTCCAATAAAAGATTGATGAGTTCGGTAAAAAGGGGCTCGATCATGTCTTTCATCCGTTCCGAACGGAATCGGTTGATGGTTCGGAAATCTGGCGTTTGTTGCCCAGACAGCCACATCATCGGAAGATTTTCAAGAAGGGCTTTTGCGATACCCCGGCAAGAATAACTTTTTTCAGTGTAAGCATAGAGAATTACTTTTGTCATCATTTTAGGGTGATACGAAGGACGGCCCCCGCCTTTATAATACGAGAAGAAGAAGTCGTCGCTGATTTGATTCACCATATCATTGACAACGCGGGCTACATGGCTTTCTGGAATCATATCACTAAAATCCATTGGAAGAATGAGTTGTCCCATGTTATAATCAATAAAGGTAGCTGAATAGAAAAAAACCGCCTCCATTCAATGTTTGTTCGACACCTACATTATAATGGAAAAGGCGTTTTTTTTTTGCACTTACTTCGTCTATTGCACGTTGATGATCGCGAAATTTACGAGACTCCTGCGGGAAAAGCGAGCAAGAAGAGACCCCGCAGCGAGTGACGTGAGGAACAAGCAAAGAGGCTCGCGACGCGTGCGGAAAGCGAGTGAATCTCGCGATCATCAACAACCAACGATAATAATTTTTTCACAAAGAAAGGGGCGCCCCTTCAGCCAGATTACCGTCTTTTGGGACAGCCCCTTTTTGTCGGAAGGTTATTCAGAAAAATTGTGCACAATCTGTGGAAAAACTGTTTATAATTTATCCGTTCTGTGAAAAACTTTTAAAAAATTTTTTGCACATCCTGTGATTAATGTGGATAAATCTGTTGATAATTGTGGATTTTGTGGAAAAATAAGTTAAAAAGCAAGAAACCAACAAACAAGCTGTGAATAAATCTGTGAATGATCGAGACGACCCGCTATCGAAAATTGTTGATATTTGTTGAAAAAATTCCGGCGTTAAAAAAGTTGTATAAAAAAAACGGTGGGATCATACCACAATTGGTATCAGCCCGCCGCTTTTCACAACTTCTTTTTCCACAGCGACCCGCATGCTTATTCCGCAATTTCCGCCCACTCATCCATCAGGGCATCCAGCTCGTTTTTCCTCTTTTCCAGTTCATCCGTTACTTCACGCATTTTCACATGATCTTGGAAAACATCCGGATCCGCCAGCTTTTCTTCCCACCCGCTGATTTCGGTTTCCAGCGCTTCGATTTTTGCTTCAATTTCTTCGATTCTCCGCTTTCTTTGGCGTTCCAGTTTTTTTGCTTCCTTATCCTGTTGATAAGTGCTTTTGGTCGGCTGCATCGCTTTTTCCGCTTCTTTTTCCGCTTTTTCCAGCCGCTCAAGTTCCAACATTTCTTCCCGTTTTTGCACATAATAATCATAGTCGCCGAGAAATTCCTGTGTGCCGTCCTTCGAAAGTTCGACGACTTTCGTGGCAATCCGGTTAATAAAGTAACGGTCATGCGAAATAAATAAAATGGTTCCCGGGTAATCAATTAAAGCATTTTCGAGCACTTCTTTGCTGTCCAGGTCAAGATGGTTTGTCGGTTCGTCAAGGATGAGAAAGTTGGCTTTTTGCAGCATTAATTTGGCAAGGGCAAGCCGGGCTTTTTCGCCGCCGCTTAAGGAGGAGACAGTTTTAAGCACGTCATCGCCTGAAAAAAGGAAATTCCCTAGTGCAGTACGGATTTCTTTTTCGGATTTAAGCGGGTATTCATCCCATAATTCCTGCAAAACGGTTTTGTTGGAAGACAAGTCCGCCTGTTCCTGGTCGTAATAGCCGGTTGTTACGTTGGATCCGAATTGGATCGTTCCTGATAGAAGGGGAAGTTTATTTAAGATGGTTTTGATGAGCGTTGATTTGCCGATGCCGTTCGGTCCGACAAGGGCAACGCTGTCTTCCCGTTTCACGGAAAGATTGATATTTCGCGCAACAGCTTCCCCACCATAGCCGATGGAAGCCTCCTGCACTTGGAGCACTTCGTTGCCGCTTTGTTTTTCGATTTCAAAAGAAAAATGGGCCGATTTTTCATCACCGAGCGGTCTGTCCATTAATTCCATTTTTTCAAGCTGTTTTCTCCGGCTTTGTGCCCGTTTTGTCGTCGTGGCGCGCGCGATATTTTTTTGGATAAATTCCTGCAGTTTCGTGACTTCTTCCTGTTGTTTTTCGTATTGTTTCAAATCCCGTTCGTACTGGGCAGCTTTCTGTTCCAGGTAGCGGCTGTAATTACCATAGTATTTCTTGATCGAATGCCTTGAAATTTCGTATACCTGGTTGACGACTTTGTCGAGAAAATAACGGTCGTGGGAAACGATCAGGATCGCGCCCTGGTAGCCCTGCAAATATTGCTCAAGCCAGGTGAGCGTTTCGATATCAAGATGGTTTGTAGGCTCATCCAAAATTAAAATATCTGGTTTGGACAGCAATAATTTTGCCAGCCCCAGCCGCGTTTTTTGCCCGCCACTTAATGTATGGATCGGGGTGCTGTAGTCGTACTGATGAAAACGGAACCCGTGCAGGATGGAGCGGATGTCCGCCTCGATCTGGTATCCGCCTTCCTCTTTAAAGCGGGTCTGAAGCTCATCATAAGCCTGTAAAATTTTTTCATATTCAGCCGGACGGTTATAAATGGAAGGATCCGCCATTTTTTGTTCAAGCGCCCGCAGCTGTTTTTCCATATTGAGCAGGCCCTTAAATACGGACATCATTTCATCCCAAATGGAAAGATTGGATTCCAACCCTGAATTTTGGGCCAAATATCCAATTTCGACCCCGTTCGGTTTCGTAATCGTTCCTTCATCATATGACAGCTGGCCGGCAATGATTTTCAGCAGGGTCGATTTCCCTGCCCCGTTTCTTCCGACTAAAGCAATGCGGTCTTTTGTCTGGATTTCCAATTTTATATTCGATAAAATAAGTTCAGCACCAAAATATTTTGTGACTTGTTGAACTTGCAGCAACATCATGGCCATTTTCACCTCTATATTATTGTAAGTGTACAGGATGCAGCTCTGCAACTCAACTGAGGCACGCGAATATTGTCAAAAATCTTTTCACATAAATCAATGAAAAATATGCAAATTTGTGATATATTTAACATGGTTGGAGAGAGAATGGGCGTAAGATTAAATTTTTTCAGAGACGGTTATTTTTTATTTATAAAAACAGGAGTAATATAAAATCATGGATTGGTAGCGCTGCCAAATATCTCGAAAACTAAAAGGAACCAACTTGGGGGATTTCACATGAAAGATGAATCAGCTAAAATACCACAAGCCACCGCGAAACGATTACCATTGTATTACCGTTATTTGAGAAATTTGTACACTCTTGGCAAGCAGAGGGTCTCTTCAGCGGAACTGAGCGAAGCGGTGAAAGTCGATTCGGCGACGATCCGCAGGGATTTTTCTTATTTCGGGGCGCTCGGGAAAAAAGGGTACGGTTATAATGTTAAATATTTATTGTCTTTCTTCAGCAAGACGCTTAACCAGGATGAAATGACAAATGTGGCGCTCATTGGGGTAGGAAACTTGGGAACTGCCCTTTTGAACTATAATTTTTCCAAAAACAACAGCGCTCGGATTGTGATGGCCTTTGATAACGATGAAAGCAAAGTAGGAAAACGGGTCGGCAATGTGCCGATTTACAGCATGAACGATTTAAAGGAGCGGCTTCGTCAGGAAGACGTGACGGTCGTGATTTTAACGGTTCCGGCCATTGCCGCGCAGACTGTGACAGATGAACTTGCGGATACAAACGTGAAGGGAATCTTGAATTTCACGCCTGCCAGGCTAAATGTCCCGCCGAATGTCCGCGTCCACCATATTGATTTGGCCGTGGAACTGCAAGCCCTCATCTACTTTTTGCAGCATTATTCAAATGATGCCGAAAATTCGAAAGAAAAAACCGTCAAATCATAGCCAAAACTCCCTTTTTCCGTTATCATAATGGGTACAGGGGGTGGCCCGAAGTGGGAACGGAATTCAAGGGAAAGCTGTCCGGTAGTTTTGGTTTGAAGGTGTTGCATAGCGGAGCCGAAAATGGGGAGGATCGAAAGGCGGAAATGAAAGGTGAACGGCCTTGAATCCGAAAAACATGACGGTTGCCGAGCATATTCAGGAATTGAGAAAGCGGCTGATTACGGTTCTCGTTTTCTTTGTGTTTGCGATGATTGTGGGATTATTTGCCGCCAAACCTGTGATCCGTTATTTGCAGCATGCTGAAGAAGCCGAAGTGTTAACGATGAACGCCTTCAGGGTGACGGATCCGATTAAGGTTTTTATGGAAGTATCTGTTGTCATTGCATGCTTGCTGACGCTCCCGGTGATTCTGTACCAGCTGTGGGCGTTTGTAAGCCCTGGCCTGTATGAGAAGGAAAGGAAAATCACATTAAGCTATATTCCCATTTCCATTTTGCTGTTTATGCTTGGCATTTCATTTTCTTACTTTGTTCTTTTTCCATTTATGGTGGAATTTATGATGGAATTGTCGGCGGAAATGGGAGTCCATACGGTTATTGGCATCCGTGAATATTTCCAATTTCTTCTGCAAATTACGCTTCCTTTTGGATTTGTGTTCCAGATGCCGGTTGTAGTCATGTTTCTCACCCGGCTTGGCGTCATTACACCAATGCTGTTAAAAAAGGCACGAAAATACGCGTATGTTGCTTTAATTGCGGCGGCAGCCATCATTACACCGCCCGATGTATTTTCGCAGCTGATGGCCGGCGTACCGCTGATTTTGCTGTACGAAATCAGCGCAGTCGTCTCAAAATTTTCATACCTTAAAGCAAAAAAAGGAGAAAAAGAAATAACCATTGATGAGCAAACGATGATTTCTGAATGAGTGCCGGTTTGCACACGGCCGCCAAATTCGTTCCGTTGCTGCGCAGGCGTTCCGCAAATCCGCAATCATCATCAGTGGAATGTGATGCAAAAAAGCCGTTTTTCCCGGACTGTTTGAAGTGTTCCGGAAAAAACGGCTTTTTATTTTTTGGCCGAATGTTTGAGCCTGAAATGGAAAAGAATCAGCCTGATCCCCGATCCCAGATCCAAAGTGGCAATCAAAAGAAGCAGGTAACAAAAAAAGCCCCAGCCGCTCATCTGCACTTGCTGGATGGCAAAATAAGTGAACAATGCCCCAAGCAGGCAATTGACCACACCTGAAAAAAGTGGCTTCATCATATAAGTCCTCCAATTAAGCTGTGAAAATCTTGAAATTGTAATGTCTGTTGAACGGACGGATACAAAAGCTGCATTACCACCACAATGGTGTTCATGGACACGTGTGCAAACATGGAGACAGTAATCCGTTTCGTTTTTTCATATAAAAAAGCAAGCGCCAGCCCTAAAAGAGAATACAGGAACAAGTGGCTGATCTCAGTGTGGGCAAGCCCGAAAATGACGGAGCTGACCACTCCGGAGACGATAAAGGAAAACCGCCTGCGCAGTGTGCCGAAAATGATTTTCCGGAAGACGATTTCTTCCAGAATCGGCCCGGCTATGGAACTGATCAAAATGACAAGCGGAAATCTTTCGATCAGCACCATGATTTGCTGCGTGTTGTTGGAGCTTTGCGGAATGCCGAAAAGTGATTCGATTTTTGCGGCAACAATCTGGGCGAAGAAGCACAGAAAGACGCCGTATACCGCCCACAAGGCAGATGGGCCAGCCGGGAGCACTTCAGCCCGGTTCATTTCATTTTTTGCGGCTCTCCGCAAAAAATGAAGGACGATGATCAAGCCGACAATAAAACTTAATACCGTCCAAAGCGGGGGTGTCAAAGTTTTCATGCTGGCGGGCGGCTCATGGAATAGGTTTACCCCGGCCCAGTAGAGCATCGGGTAGCCGATAATGTTGGACAACAGCATGAGGACGTACGTCACCAGAATATACACATACTCTTTTTTCACGCGTTCATTTCCTTTCCTGGGCAGTTCAGAGTTTAAAGGTTTGCAAAATGGTCCAATATGTACATTGTACTATTGAACGGAGCGGTGTTCAAATGCTTGTGTCCGTCAGCCTTTTAAGTTGCATATTCGGTTGTTGTTAAAGCATACTTATAAGGGGACACCGGAAGCAAAAAAAATAAAAAAAGTTGTGTTAGAGACTTGCAAAAGGAGAATGAATTATTTATTATAATAATTGTGTTAGCACTCATCTATAGCGAGTGCTAATAATGGACAAAATTTTACATAATGCGAATTAAGGAGGTTGTTTCACTTGTTAAAACCACTGGGTGATCGCGTCGTAATTGAATTAGTAGAAACTGAAGAAAAAACAGCAAGCGGTATTGTGCTGCCTGATACTGCGAAAGAAAAGCCGCAGGAAGGCAAAGTCGTCGCTGTCGGCTCAGGGCGTGTGCTGGACAATGGCGAGCGCGTTGCCATTGATGTAGCGGTAGGCGATCGCATCATCTTTTCGAAATATGCTGGTACAGAAGTGAAATACCAAGGCAACGAATACTTAATCCTTCGCGAAAGCGATATTTTGGCAATTGTGGAATAAGCGTGATTGCGTGAACATAGAAAAATATAACGAATATGAGGAGGTTTTTATAAATGGCAAAAGAAATTAAATTCGGCGAAGAAGCCCGCCGCGGCATGCTTCGTGGTGTAGATAAACTTGCGGACGCTGTTAAAGTGACATTGGGCCCGAAAGGACGCAATGTTGTATTGGAAAAGAAATTCGGTTCTCCGCTCATCACAAATGACGGTGTCACCATTGCAAAAGAAATTGAACTTGAAGACGCGTTCGAAAACATGGGTGCGAAACTCGTATCCGAAGTGGCAAGCAAAACAAACGATGTAGCCGGTGACGGTACAACGACTGCTACTGTTTTGGCACAGGCCATGATCCGCGAAGGCCTGAAAAACGTTACAGCCGGCGCAAATCCTGTCGGCATCCGCAAAGGGATTGAAAAAGCTGTTGCTGCTGCCGTTGAAGAATTAAAAGCAATCTCCAAACCAATCGAAGGCAAAGCTTCCATCGCACAGGTTGCTTCCATTTCTGCCGCTGACGAAGAAGTCGGCCAATTGATTGCAGAAGCAATGGAACGCGTTGGCAACGACGGCGTTATTACAATCGAAGAATCCAAAGGCTTCTCAACGGAACTGGATGTTGTGGAAGGGATGCAATTTGACCGCGGTTATGCATCGCCTTACATGGTAACAGATTCCGACAAAATGGAAGCTGTTCTTGAAAATCCATATATCTTAATTACTGACAAAAAGATTTCCAATATCCAAGAAATCCTGCCTGTTTTGGAACAAGTTGTCCAACAGGGCAAACCGCTGTTGCTCATTGCGGAAGATGTTGAAGGTGAAGCCCTTGCGACACTTGTTGTCAATAAACTGCGAGGCACATTCAATGCGGTTGCGGTTAAAGCGCCTGGCTTCGGTGACCGCCGCAAAGCAATGCTTGAAGATATTGCAACCCTTACAGGCGGCGAAGTCATTACGGAAGATTTGGGCCTTGAGCTGAAATCCGCAACAATCAATCAATTGGGTCGTGCCGGAAAAGTTGTTGTCACAAAAGAAACGACGACAATTGTTGAAGGCGCCGGGGATTCTGCAGCCATTTCCGCCCGTGTGAACCAAATTCGCGCGCAATTGGAAGAAACGACTTCCGAGTTTGACCGTGAAAAACTGCAGGAACGCCTTGCAAAACTCGCTGGCGGTGTTGCAGTCATCAAAGTCGGTGCTGCAACTGAAACGGAATTAAAAGAACGCAAACTGCGTATTGAAGATGCTTTGAACTCCACCCGCGCTGCTGTTGAAGAAGGCATTGTAGCCGGCGGTGGTACTGCACTTGTTAATGTGATCAAGAAAGTTGCTGCGATTGAGGCGGAAGGCGATGTCCGCACAGGTGTGAACATTGTACTTCGTGCTTTGGAAGAACCTGTACGCCAAATCGCTGCAAATGCCGGCCTTGAAGGATCGGTTATTGTGGAACGCTTGAAGAAAGAAGAAACCGGAATCGGATACAACGCTGCGAATGGAGAATGGATAAACATGATCGAAGCCGGTATCGTTGACCCTACTAAAGTTACGCGTTCTGCACTTCAAAATGCTGCTTCTGTCGCTGCAATGCTTCTCACTACAGAAGCGGTTGTGGCTGACAAACCTGAACCGCAGGCTCCTGCAGGCGGCGCGCCGGACATGGGCGGCATGGGCATGATGTAATGCTGCCATAAGGGCAAAAGATAAAAAAGCTGCTTCCCGTATTTCGGGAAGTGGCTTTTTTGCATTTGCAGGCAGAGCGCTCCTCCTGTTTTTCGAAAGAGGCGGGATATCCGAATAAATGTTCTATTTTCGCTTGAAAAAGAATGTGTGTTCGTGTTAAAATGAGAACAAACATTCGTGAAGGGGGAGAGTCGGGATGATCAGCCTGCTCAAAAATGCGATGGAAACGGGGGAACGCTTGGAACTGATCTATATGAACTGGTGCGGGGAGATTTCGCAGCGCACGATAAAAGTACTGGCAGTTCATGAGCATTCATTCACTGCTTACTGTGATTTGAGGAGGAAGATCCGGACGTTTAAATTTGAAAACGTTTTGGGCATAGCCCGGCTGCGGAAAATAAAAAAGGGGGCATGAAGGACGGGCCCGGCTATTCCGTATGCTCACGGAATACCCAGAGCCTGCTGCCGATGAAATTGACGGCAATCCCTGCCAAGGTCGCAATGATTTTGGCGTAAAGAAGCGGCCAGCCCCATTGCTGGTGAAACAGAAAGAGGAGAAGGGAGGTAAATCCGTATACGATTAAATTAATGACAACAAAACGAAAAGCTTCATAAAAACTAGGCTTTTTCCTCACTTGAAACGTCCAAAAACGGTTGAAGATATAGCTGTTCACCATGCCTGCCGTATAAGAGCAAGCTTGCGCCGCCAAATAAGGCACATGGACATGCGTTAAAATAAAGAACACGATAAAATCAACAATCGTATTACCGGCACCGACAATACAAAATTTAATAAATGAGGCATATTGTTTTTTACTGCTCATGAGCGTGCTGTACACCTTTCTGTTGTTAGCTTTTGCCGTAAATCCCATTGTATCATTCTTCTTTCCGGGATGCGAAGGAAGACCGGCTTGTTTTGTATAAATTTGTTTCGATCGTATAGCGCGGGCGCCTTTTTACTTCCTTGAAAATTTTTCCGATGTATTCGCCGATCAATCCGACCGCCATCAGTTCCAGCCCCCCAAGGAGCCAGATGGACAAAATCAGAGACGTCCATCCGGAAACCGTACGGCCCATAAGTTCCTGTACAATTGCGTAAATACCGACAACAGCGCTTAAAATAAATGTTATAAACCCAAGTGCAGTCACAAAGCGGATCGGGGCAATGCTGAAAGAAGTGATGCCGTCCAATGCAAAAGCCAGCATCTTTTTTAAAGGGTATTTTGACTCCCCGGCCAGCCGCTCTTTCCTGTCGTAATACACTTTTGCGGAAGGAAAGCCGAGTAAAGGAATAATGCCGCGCAAAAAAAGATTTGTTTCTTTATAATTTAAAAGTTCTTCGAGCGCCCTTTTGCTCATCAGCCGGAAATCGGCATGGTTCGGGATCAATTGGATACCCAGTTTTCCCATTACCCAATAAAACCCTTCAGCGGTTGTCCGTTTAAACCATGTATCCGTTTTGCGGCTGTCACGGACACCGTATACAATATCATAGCCTTGCCAATATTTTTCGACAAACGTCCGGATGACACGGATATCATCCTGCAAATCCGCGTCAATCGAGATGACGCAGTCGGAACGTTCGCTTGCAACCGAAAGCCCTGCAAGAAGGGCGTTCTGGTGCCCGGCGTTGCGGGACAGCTTTACGCCTTTTACATGCGGGTTTTGGGCCGAGGCTGTCTCAATGATTTCCCATGTCCGGTCGCGGCTGCCGTCATCGACAAACAACAGTGTGCTGTCTTCCCTGATTAAATTGGAATTGGCAAGGGATTCCAGCATTTCAGCCAGCTGTTTCATCGTATCAGGCAGCACTTCTTCTTCATTATAACAAGGAACGACAATGGTTAATTTCGGATAATGGTTCATTTTCATATCTCCTCTGCCATACGATTTTGTTATTCTGCTTCGTATAAATAAATAGTCCAGGCCGATTGGCGGTTATGGAAAGCTTTTAAAAACCGCAAATGCTCCTCTTTTGTGTTTAAAATCGGAACGGCGGAAAAAATATAACGGCCGCCGAGTTTTTTAAATGCATTCGTATCAATATTAAGGTGGTGGATTTTGACCCCGCTGCCTTTTTTAAATTCATAGTTTTTGCCCAATTCACTGACAAAAATATAGCAGCGGTTTCCCCATTGGTCAAAATACGTTTTTAATGTCGGGCTTTTATCCAGCTCTTTTGCGATGATTTTCCGGAACTGCCTTTTATAGGACAATGGATAGTAGTTATTGTACGTGTCCAATGTATAAAAACCGTTATACTGGGCGATGGCCGGATGAATCCCGATGCTCGCCACGCGGTAGGAACTTTTCGGCTTCCCGATGTAGCGGCTGATTTCGTTGAACTGCTGCACCGCATAAAACTGGTTAAATGACGGTTTTCCTGCTACACGGTAGTATATTTCAGGATTAAAAGCAAACAGGACGACAATCTGCGCGATTAAACAAACTTTCACAAACTTTTTCCACTTTTCACTTCGCTTCCAGAGAAAAAGCGAGCCTGCGGCAAACATTGTATATATGACGAGCGGCCGCAAAAAGTGGAACCGCGCAAAATTAAAAGTATTGAGCAGGCTAATTCGTTCTTTTAGCGGCTCCCATGCCTTGTTGAACCAAAAAGCATACCAAAGGGATAATACGGCATTTAATACAAAAAGTTGCACATAGCGTTTTTCTTCTTTCCAGGCTTTTGATTTGTAAATCAGCCATAACACGACAAAAGAAAGCGGCAGAATGACAAGTGTATGGACTGTCATATCGTGTGTATGCCCGAAAGAATAGTTCCACAACGCGAGTCGCAATGTATGCCAAAATCCGAGTTTGGAGCTGACAAAATCATTCCGGCTGGTCGGCTCATGGGAAAAGACTAAGGAATAAACAAGACGGTATTCAATCCCTAAATATAGGCATGTCATCCAAACAATGCCGAAAAAGAATTTCCAATTGCATTCCTTTTTCACAAAAACATCCCGCAGCCATAACAGCCCCATCGCTGTTAGGAAAAAGAAAAACCCAAGCACAAAACTGGAATAGAAAGGCAAAAGCGTGAGCGTCAGCCACTCTTTCCAAGTGGCCTGCCTTTCCCTGATATTTAAGAATGCCCAAAGTGCAAGCGGCATTCCCAATGTACTCAACATCCCGGACGGCCAAAAAGGTGTAATGGCAAAGGCAAGCGATACCCATACCCGGATTGGATAGGCATCATTGCTTTTAACAAAATGCCTTTTTAATAAGAGATACATGCCCAAAAATGCAAATACTCTTGTTATTGTCTGGCTGAGCGTATAAGCGGCAACGGGTGAAAACAGCGCGTATAGCCATTGGATCCCGCTGAATTCCGTTCCAAATGCGTTTCTCGGCAGTCCGTTAATAATCTGCGGTATCGTCGCATTCAGAGGGCCGAATAATTCCCCGCTCCGGTCAAGCACACGGTACCACGCGATGTTCGAATCCAAATTGTCATGGACCCGGATATGCATATTGCCGCCAAGAATATACATGGGGGAAAGATAGACGGCAAGGATGATCACTGCCACCCACAATGCTTTTTTTTCTTTAAAACTTGTATTCATCCCATTCGACACCATCCAACTCTTATTTTTTATCCAGGCTTGGTACGGAAGCCTCCAACTCCTTAAAACACTTTTAAATAGACGACTGTATGGGAAAAAAGTTCACAGCATCCGGAAAAACGCCGCGGACGTAACTGGCACAGAATTAAAAATCGTGCGAGGTTTTAAATAATTACTTCCTTATATTAATGATATAATAGGAGAAGCATAAAATGGTTTCAAATGCCAGGATGAAGGGAAGAAGCTGCCATGATCATAAAAGATGTGCAAGTGCATTACCGGAACATTCCGCTGCTCGTTCCATTTAAAACGGCATTGCGGACAGCCAATGATATCGACAGCGTTGATGTGAATGTGATACTGGACAACGGAATAATAGGCATGGGGGCAGCTGCGCCGGCCGTTGCCATTACGGGCGATTCAACCGAAAGCATCATGTCCGCGCTTCTTGGGCCCATAAAAGGAGTGCTTGTCGGGCATGACCTGAATGATTTCCAAACAGCCTTGAAAAAGGTACAGCTATGCTGTATCGGCAATACAAGCGCAAAAGCAGCTGCAAATATGGCGCTTTACGATGCATATTGCAAATGGCTGAATATTCCGCTGTATGCTTATCTTGGAGGCCGGAAAAATCTCCAAACTTCCATGACGATCGGGGTTGATACACCTGAAAAGATGGCCTGGGATGCAGAAAAGAGCGTGGAGGCGGGCTTCCATTTGTTAAAAATAAAGGTGGGCACGCATCCGGAGCTTGATATTAATCGGATAGAGGCGATCCGCCGGGCAGTGCCGCCGGATACAAAATTCCGGCTGGATGCAAACCAGGCATGGGAACCGAAACAGGCAGTCCAAATCCTGCGAGAACTGGAAAAAAGAAAACTTGGCATTGAATTTGTGGAACAGCCGGTATCTGCCCATGATTGGGAAGGCTTAAAATATGTGACGGAAAGAACATGCCTGCCGGTCATGGCGGATGAAAGCCTGTTTACGGCAAAAGATGCATTGAAGCTTGTTTCCGGGCGTTATGTGGATTTAATCAATATTAAGCTGATGAAATGCGGCGGGATTACGGAAGCATGGAAAATTGCAGGTATTGCCGAGGCAAACGGGGTCAAATGCATGGTTGGCAGCATGATGGAACCGTCCCTTTCTGTGGCTGCAGCCGCTCACTTTGCTGCAGCCCATCCAAACGTTTATTATTTGGATCTGGATGCCCCGCTTTGGCTGTCCGAAGAACCCGACCATTTAACGTATGACGGCGAGAATGTATTACTGCCCGGCCGGCCCGGGATAGGGGTCGTCCAGCCGGTCTAGTGCAAAAAGCCTTTGCCACGGAAGAACTTTCATGTAAAATAAAATAAGGATAATTTCAAATGAACGGGGGATGGAAAATGGGTGCCCAGAAAGCATTGATCAATATTGATTATACGAATGATTTTGTGGCGGAAGACGGCCGTTTAACATGCGGCAAACCGGGGCAGCTTATTGAAGAGAATATCTTTGCACTGACGAAATCTTTTCTCGAGAACGGGGATTATGTTGTTTTTGCAATTGACTGCCATGAGGAAAACGACCCTTACCATCCGGAAACGAAATTATTCCCTCCGCATAACATCGCCGGCACAACCGGACGGGATTTATACGGAAAACTGCAGCGGCTTTTTGAAAAATATAAAGGGAGCAAACATGTGCATACGATCGATAAAACCCGGTACAGCGCCTTTTGCGGGACTGACCTGGAATTAAGGCTAAGGGAACGGGGCATTGAAGAAGTCCATTTATGCGGGGTTTGCACGGATATTTGCGTGCTGCATACCGCCGTGGATGCCTACAATAAAGGTTTTAAGCTGGTGATTCATGAAAATGCGGTGGCAAGTTTCGATCCGGAAGGCCACAAATGGGCATTAAGTCATTTTAAAAATTCGCTTGGGGCGGAAGTACGGTAAAACCATCAATAGGAGTGATACGGAATCATGCGTTATCAAGATGACAGTCTAGCTCTTCACACTGACTTATACCAAATCAACATGGCCCAGGCCTACTGGAAAGATGGCATTCATAACCGTAAAGCGGTATTTGAAGCGTTTTTCAGGAAAATTCCTTTCGGAAACGGGTTTGCGATTTTTGCAGGGCTTGAAAGAATCGTGGATTATCTGAAAAATTTCCGCTTTACAGAAGATGATATCGCGTATTTGCGGAGCACCGACAACTACAGCGAAGAATTTTTGCAATACTTATCGGAAATGCGCTTTACCGGAACGCTACGGTCAGTCCGTGAAGGGGAGCTCGTGTTTGGAAACGAACCGCTCATCCAGGTCGAAACCTCTTTAGCCGAAGCGCAGATCATCGAAACGGCGCTCTTGAATATTATTAATTACCAGACGCTGATTGCGACTAAAGCGGCCAGGATCCGGACGGTGGCGGGGGAAGACGCCGCTTTATACGAATTCGGGTCGAGGCGGGCCCATGAATTGGATGCCGCGATTTGGGGAACGCGGGCCGCATACATCGGCGGATTTGACGGGACAAGCAATGTCAGGGCCGGCAAACTGTTTGGCATGCCGACGAGCGGCACGCACGCCCACGCGATGGTGCAGGCGTACCGGGATGATTACATGGCTTTTAAAAAATACGCGGAAACGTATAAAAACTGCGTTTTCCTTGTTGATACATATGACACTTTAGGCTCAGGGGTGCCGAATGCCATTAAAGTCGCGAAAGAGTTCGGCGATAAGATCAATTTTCTTGGCATCCGCCTGGACAGCGGCGACATGGCTTTCCTGTCGAAAAAAGCGAGAGAAATGCTCGATGAAGCAGGATTTCCGGATGCGAAAATTTTTGCGTCAAGCGATCTGGACGAGTATACGATTTTCCATTTGAAAGCCCAAGGTGCAAAAATCGATGCATGGGGTGTTGGGACAAAGCTCATTACTGCGTTCGACCAGCCGGCGCTTGGAGCAGTCTATAAATTGGTCTCCATAGAAGACGAGAACGGGGAAATGCGGGATACAATCAAAATTTCAAGCAATGCCGAAAAAGTAACGACACCGGGTTTAAAGAAAGTATTCCGCATCCTCAATAAGCGGACGAATAAACTGGAAGGCGATTACATTACGATGTACGACGAAAACCCGGCGGAAGAAAAGCGGCTGAAGATGTTTCACCCTGTCCATACGTTTATCAGCAAATATGTCACAAATTTTGAAGCCATTAATATTCATGAAACGATTTTCGACCAGGGTAGGCTCGTGTATGAACTGCCCTGCCTTGATGAAATCAAAAAATATGCGAAAGATAATTTGGAACTGCTGTGGGATGAGTACAAGCGCATCTTGAACCCGGAAGAATACCCTGTCGATTTGAGTCAAAAATGCTGGGACAACAAAATGCGCAATATAGAAGAAGTACGTCAAAAAGTCATGCGGTTTGAAGAAGAATAAATGACACCCGCATTTTTCAGGCGTATAATCTGATTAAAGAAAAAAGTGCGGAATTTATGACATAAAGAGATTATCATGTGAACAAGGAGGAAAACGAAAATGGACGCAATGCAAAAGAGAATCGTGGAAGAAATGAAAGTACAACCTGTCATTGACCCAAAAGAGGAAATCCGAAAAAGTGTTGATTTTCTGAAAAGTTATCTGAAAAAATACCCATTCTTCAAAGGTTTTGTGCTCGGCCTTTCGGGCGGGCAGGATTCCACTTTGACCGGTAAGCTTGCCCAAATCGCCATTAACGAAATGAAGGAAGAAACCGGCAATCAGGACTATAAATTTATTGCGGTACGGCTGCCATACGGCGAACAGAAAGATGCGGACGATGTTGAATTGGCCGTCCAGTTTATTCAGCCGGACAAGGACATTACCGTTAATATTAAACCGGCTGTCGATGCAAGTGAAGCTTCCCTGGCAAAAGCGGGCATCATCCTTTCTGATTTCGCGAAAGGGAATGAAAAAGCGCGTGAAAGGATGAAAGTGCAGTACAGCATTGCCGCGATGGAAAATTGCGTTGTGCTTGGGACGGACCATTCTGCGGAAAATGTAACCGGATTTTTCACGAAATACGGTGACGGCGGTTCAGATCTTGTGCCGATTTTCAGGCTGAATAAGCGCCAGGGGAAAATGCTGTTAAAAGAACTCGGCTGCCCGGAACGCCTTTATATGAAGACGCCGACTGCCGACCTCGAAGACGAGCGCCCGCAGCTTTCCGATGAGGCTGCACTTGGTGTGTCATACAACGATATCGACGATTATTTGGAAGGAAAAGAAGTTTCGCCGGAAGCAAAAGCGAAGATTGAATCGTGGTATTTAAAAGGGCAGCATAAACGCCATATGCCGATTACGATTTTTGATGATTTCTGGAAATAAGGACAAGGCCGGGCACTTAAGAAAGGTGCCCGGCTGATTTTTTCTCTATACTATTTAAAATCTTTCCATTTTTATTTTTCTGAAATTATAGTATGAAGGGGGATCAGCATGCAGCAGACGTTACGGCGGATTTTGGTCAATATTGAAAATATGATGATCGGAAAAACGGAGATATCGGAATTGAGCCTCACTGCATTGCTTGCCGAGGGGCATGTCCTGCTTGAAGATGTCTCGGGCGTTGGAAAAACGATGATGGTCAGGGAGCTTGCCAAATCGGTCGATGCGGAGTTTAAAAGAATCTAATTTACGCCGGATCTGCTGCCGTCCGATGTGACCGGGGTCTCCATCGCCGTCGGATTGGAAAGATTTGATGGATTTGTGGGAAAATTTAATCAAAAAGACAAGCGGTTGACCGTTTCCCTGATTCAAGGTTACAATGGGGACAAATTGAATGACCAGAATACTTTCTTCATATAATTTCGATAATAAGGTTCGAAAGTTTCTACCCGGCCACCGTAAATGGCCGGACTATGAAGGCAGTTTCGTGTACCGTAAAAACCGCTCCGGAATTCTGCCTTCAGCTTTGAAGATCGGATTCCGGTTTTTTATTTGGATCAAAGTTTTTGGGGGAAAAACAATGGCAAAAGCATTAGATGTAAAAGATTTGGAAAAAATTATCGTTTTGGATTTTGGCAGCCAATACAACCAGCTGATTACGCGCCGAATCCGTGAGTTTGGCGTGTTCAGCGAGCTGCACCCGCACACTTTGACAGCTGAAGAAATCAAGGCAATGAACCCGAAAGGCATTATTTTCTCCGGTGGCCCGAACAGCGTCTATGATGAAAATGCCTTCCATGTTGACGAAGAAATTTTCAACCTTGGCGTGCCGATTTTGGGCATCTGCTACGGCATGCAGCTCATAACAAAAGCCTTCGGTGGCAAAGTGGAACCGGCAAACCAGCGTGAATATGGGAAAGCAACGATTCATGTTAAAACCGCCAGCCGGCTGTTTGACGGGCTTCCAGATGATCAAGTTGTCTGGATGAGCCACGGGGATCTGGTGACAGAAGTGCCGGAAGGATTTACGGTTGATGCCAGCAGCCCCGCCTGCCCGATTTCGGCAATGAGCAATGTGGATAAGCAGCTATATGCCGTCCAGTTCCATCCTGAAGTACGCCACTCTGTGTACGGCAATGACCTTTTGCGCAACTTTGCGTTTAAAATTTGCGGCTGTGCGGGGACATGGTCGATGGAAAACTTCATCGAAATGGAAATCGAGAAAATCCGCCAAACGGTTGGCGATAAAAAGGTGCTTTGTGCGCTGAGCGGCGGCGTCGATTCATCAGTTGTCGCAGTTTTGATCCATAAAGCGATCGGCGACCAGCTTACTTGCATCTTCGTTGACCACGGCCTGCTCCGGAAAGGGGAAGCCGATAGCGTCATGAAAACTTTCTCGGAAGGCTTCCATATGAACGTCATCAAAGTCGATGCAAAAGAACGGTTCTTGAAAAAATTGGAAGGTGTCTCAGACCCTGAGCAAAAGCGGAAGACTATCGGTAACGAGTTCATTTATGTGTTTGATGATGAAGCGGCGAAATTGGAAGGGATTGAGTTCCTTGCCCAGGGCACGCTTTATACGGATATTATCGAAAGTGGGACAAAAACCGCTCAGACAATCAAATCGCACCACAATGTCGGCGGCCTTCCGGAAGATATGCAGTTCACCTTAATCGAGCCGCTCAATACATTGTTTAAAGATGAAGTGCGTGCGGTCGGGACCAAACTCGGCATCCCGGATGAAATCGTTTGGCGCCAGCCGTTTCCGGGTCCGGGCCTCGGCATCCGCGTGCTCGGCGAGATTACCGAAGAAAAATTGGAAATGGTGCGCGAATCCGACTATATTTTGCGTGAAGAAATCAAAAAGGCCGGGCTGGATCGCGACATTTGGCAATACTTTACGGTGCTGCCGAATATCCGCAGCGTCGGCGTTATGGGTGATGCCCGCACATACGATTATACGATCGGCATCCGCGCCGTCACGTCCATCGACGGCATGACTTCCGACTGGGCGCGCATCCCGTGGGAAGTACTTGAAAAAATTTCAACTCGCATCGTGAACGAAGTTCCGCATGTCAACCGCGTCGTTTACGACATCACGAGCAAACCGCCGGCAACGATTGAGTGGGAGTAGGAAGCGCGGGACAATTGTTTGTAACAACAACTTTGGCAAATTCTTTTTTAAAGAATTTGCCAAAAAGTTGCCTGACCGATGTTGATTTTACTCTAAATGAGAGTTAGAGCTTTCCCCAAATGCAACTTAAATAGGAAAACCCGTTGAGAAAAAGAATTTTTCTTAACGGGTTTTTCTCTGTGATCTGGTCTTTCCCTCTTTAAACAGCTTAGTCCCCAGCGGAATAGCTCTTCAAATTAATTCAGTCGACAAATTGTGATGTGGACTTGCTGCGGATTAATTTTACCGGTAGCATATAGTGTTTTTCTAATTGCACTTTTTTGTCCGTAATTCTTTTAAGGAGTAATTCAACCAATAGTTGCGCAATGTCTTCGATCGGTTGTTCAATTGTGGAAAGTTCAGGATGATAATTTTGAATAAATTTTGTTCCGTCATACCCGATAACTTTTAATTCTTGTGGAACTTTTATTCCCAACTCTTTTGCCTGCTGCAATACAATAAGGGCAGTCAAATCATCTGTACAAAATATGCCATCGATTTTTTCTGAGCTCAAAATTTGCCTGATGGTTAGCGATTTTACACTTGGTAGCATTTCAAAAGGGATATCTTTTACATGGGGCTCTAAAGATAATTGGGCCATTGCCTCCAAGTAACCGGTTCTCCGTCTGTGTGTCGGGCTGTTCGGCTTATTGCTGCTTGCAAATAAATAAATATTTCTTGCACCATTTTGATAGAGTTCCTGAACTGCAAGCTCACCACCTTGATGATTATCGGAACTTACAATTGGAATATTATCGGATAAATATCGGTCGAAAGAGATAATGGGCAGCCCAAACTGGTCATATTCCTTTATCCCTAAATTATGGGCACCCGCAATAATGCCGTCCACTTGATTGGCAATAAGCATATTAATATAGGAACGTTCCTTTTCTCTATTATCTGCACTATTACATAAAATTGTTTTATATCCGGAAAGGAAAAGCCTATTTTCTATTTTTTCAATCAGTTCCCCGAAAAAAGGGTTGCTGACGGAAGGAAAAATGGCGCCAATCAGATTGGTCTGCTTACCGTGAAGCGAACGTGCAACAGTGTTCGGCTGATAGTTCAGTTTTTTCATAGCCTGGAACACTTTATTTTTCGTTTCTTCGCTTAAATATCCATAATTATTGATGACCCGGGATACTGTTGTTGGGGAAACTCCTGCTTCTTTAGCTACATCTGTTAATTTTGGTCTCAATTTTCATTATCCTTCTCTATTTATTAATAGAATGAAGACTCCAGTAGTTCCCATTATAAGCTAAATGATGGTTTGTTTCCAAGAAGATCTTTGTTTGTTTTTTGCTTGGAAAGAGACGAGATGTTAACACATCGTGTCCATGGTTTAAAAAAATTTCAACGACAGAAGCATCCATAAAAATATGCAGGTTCAGCGGGGTATTTTTTGGAATTTGGACGGTTCTGGAAGTTCCGTATTGCTGTGCAAAAGGGATACCCGCATGGCTGCGGTCCAGGACCAATGTTCCATCAGCAAAGTTGAAAATAAGATTTAACGCTTGATGCCCGTCCGAAGCCAATTGTAATTTACCTTCCCCGTTCCCTTTCAGAATGATTTCCAATTCATAAGCTGTCTCATTTTGATTCAATATCAGCTGGGTCTGTTCTGTTAAGACCCCGTCCAATTCAATTTTCCTTCCGCGAAGGCTCTCTGTTTCTTTTACAGGAAATTGATAAAGATGGCCGTCCTGTATTTTCAATTCTTTGATTAAACTCAAGCAATGCGCCCAACCGTACTGATCTGTCGGATAATCGATTTCAGGAAGGCCGATCCAGCTGACTGCAAGTGTGCGCCCGTCCGGTGCGTTAAAGGCCTGCGTAGCGTAAATATCGAATCCTTCATCCAAATTATGCAGGAGATATTTAGATTCAAAACGGTTTTTCTCAGGGTCGAACGTATCCCCAATTAAGTAAGTGTTGGGATAAATATTTTGATAGTGTAAAATATTTTGGTCGAGGCCTTGCGGGCAGAATATAAGGACCGGCTTTTGATCCACCCATACGATATTCGGGCATTCAATCATATATCCCAAATTCTTTAACGGGAATTCAAGCGGTCCGTTGAATTCCCAGTTTTTCAGGTCTTTGGATTGGTAAACCAAGATATTCCCCTCTTTTTGTTTCGTCTGGGCACCGATCAAAGCATAGTAAGAATTATGATAACGGATAATTTGCGGATCCCTGAAATGGTCCGTGTAATTTTCTGGCTGTTTTGCAATTAATGGAGTTTTTAATTTGGAAATCCGACCTTTTTTATCCATCCACGCTCCAAGCTGGTAAGGGAATCTGTTCCAGTTTTTATCTCGGACGTTTCCTGTATACATGATAAATAAACGGTCTTCAACCGGGATTGCAGATCCGGAGTAGCAGCCGTGACTGTCATACTCTGTATCCGGCAATATGGCCAGCCCCTTCCCTTTCCAATGGATAAGATCTTTTGAACTAAGATGATACCAGCATTTTAAACCATGGACAGGCCCCATCGGATAATTTTGATAAAATAGATGCCATTCATCATTAAAAAAAGAAAATCCGTTTGGATCATTCAACAATCCGCTTTCAGGTTGAATATGGTAATGCAGCCGCCACGGAGAATTTTCTATTTGAAGAAGTAAATGCTTTTTTTCTTCCTCAGACCACTCATTTAGATTTTTATAACGTAATGCTCGATTCCATTCCATATATATAAAACCTCCCCAAATTCAAGGAAAGCGTTCTCCTGGATTTAATGTACTGTAAACAAAGTGATGTGTCAATCGTATAACATACAAAATATCTTAAATGATGGTAAAACATAAAAAAATAATAAAAAATATGATAAACGATTGACATATAATAAAAAGATAGTATATTAGTATGTGAAACGGTTACAAAAATATGAAAGGGTGTACACGATGAACCATGCAAAGGTTGCAAAAGACGTGTTAAACGCTTTAAATGGCAAAGATAATATAAAAGCTGCAGCCCACTGCGCGACAAGGCTGCGCTTAGTTATCAATGATGAATCAAAAATAGACCAAAAAGCATTGGATGCGCATCCGGATGTAAAAGGTACATTTAAAACAAACGGCCAGTACCAAATTATTATAGGACCGGGGGATGTCGATAAAGTTTATGCTGAGTTGATCAAATTAACCGGCCTTCCGGATATGACAACGGAGGATGTGAAAAAAACTTCGAATGAAAAACAGGGAAATGTATTATTAAGATTAATCAAGGTATTATCTGATATTTTTGTTCCAATTATTCCTGCACTTGTTGCCGGCGGTTTGCTGATGGCTTTAAACAATGTATTGACAGCGGAACACCTATTCACAAAGAAGGCAATAGTGGAATTGTACCCGGGACTGAAAGATATAGCGTCATTTATCAATACCATGTCGGCTGCCCCATTTACTTTCTTGCCGGTTTTAATCGGATATTCCGCAACCAAACGGTTTGGTGGGAATCCGTATTTAGGAGCTGCTATGGGGATGATCATGGTATCTCCTGCATTGACAAGCGGGTATGATGTTGTTAGCGCAAAAGCATCAGGGGAGTTGGCTTATTGGCACATTTTTGGATTAAAAGTCGCGCAGGCCGGTTACCAAGGCTCTGTCTTGCCGGTATTGGTAGTTTCATGGATTTTAGCTAAATTAGAGAAATTTTTCCATAAATATATTTCAAATGCATTTGATTTTACGTTCACACCGATGCTTGCCATTATCATTACAGGATTTCTAACGTTTACATTTGTTGGGCCTGTTATGCGTGATGTGAGTGATGGGTTAACCAATGGAATTATGTGGTTATATAATGCAACAGGCGCGGTTGGAACTGCAATCTTTGGACTGTTTTATTCACCGATTGTCATTACCGGTCTGCATCAAAGTTTTCCTGCAATTGAAACCACACTTTTGGCTGATATTGCAAAAACCGGCGGATCGTTTGTATTCCCAATCGCCTCTATGGCTAATATTGCGCAAGGTGCTGCTTGTCTTGCCGTATTCTTTATTACAAAAAGTAAAAAACAAAAAAGCTTATCTTCTTCAGCAAGTATTTCAGCTCTTTTGGGGATTACAGAACCGGCTATTTTCGGGATTAACTTGAAATTAAGGTATCCGTTCTTTTGTGCAATGGTTGCTTCCGGTATTGCTTCTATATTTATTGGCATGTTCCATGTGTTATCAGTTTCAATGGGACCTGCAAGTGTAATTGGTTTTATTTGCATTCGCTCACAATCTATCTTGCCTTTTGTCATGAGTGGCGCAATAAGTTTTGTTATCGCCTTCACAACAACGTATATATATGGAAGACGGGCGGCGGCAAAGGAACAAAATACGATTACGAATGAACGGGTATCTGGAAAAGAACAAATAGGAGAAACGGCTGCTTCGGCTACGGCCCCTGCTGGTAATAGCATCATTTTTGCCCCGGTTGAAGGTGAAACAATTAGCTTAAAAAATGTGAAGGATAAATTATTTTCATCTGAATTAATGGGTAAAGGGGCAGCCATCATGCCGAAAAACGGCGATGTCTATGCTCCTTGTGACGGAATTTTGACCACGGTATTTGATACACATCATGCATACGGCATTAAAACGGAAGATGGAGCAGAAATTTTAATTCACATTGGTATTGACACGGTTAATCTGAAAGGCGAATATTTTACAAGTTACGTAAAAAAAGGTCAGACGGTAAACCAAGGCGACAAACTATGCAGTTTTGATCTGGAGAAAATTAAAGAACTTGGTTATGATCCAACCGTGATCACCGTCGTGACCAACACAGCAGATTATGCGGCTGTTGAAGAATTTAATCATGATAAGGTAAAACAGGGGAGCCAGTTCATCACTTTAACACCGAAAGCTACTCTTTAATTTAAAACGTTTGATAAGGGGGATCGAAATGCTACTTGGGGCAATTGAAACCGGGGGTACGAAATTTGTTGCCGCCGTAGGAAATGAACATGGCGAAGTAATAGAAGAAATTACAATACCAACAACCACGCCTGATGAAACTATGCCAAAAATTTTTCAATTTTTAAATCAATATAAAATAGAGGGGATTGGTGTAGGATCATTCGGACCGATCGATGTGAACCGTCAGTCTCCCACATACGGCTTTATTACAACTACACCTAAACTATCGTGGCGCCATTATAACTTTGTAGGAGCACTGAAGGAAAAATTTTCCGTTCCGGTTGCATGGACAACAGATGTAAATGTTGCAGGATACGGTGAATATAAATTAGGGAATGCTAAAGGAACCGAAAGCTGTCTTTATCTTACGATTGGAACAGGGATCGGCGGGGGGTTTATCCAAAGTGGCAAAATATTAAATGCATACGGCCATCCGGAAATGGGGCATCTTTTAGTGAAGCGCCATCCTGATGACCAATTTGAAGGGATGTGCCTGTATCATCATGATTGCTTGGAAGGCCTGGCATCCGGACCTGCCGTGGAAAAGCGCTGGGGAAAGAAAGGGGTTGAGCTTTCAACCAATCCAAAAGTTTGGGAACTGGAGGCTTATTATATTGCCCAGGCACTTGTCAGTTATACACTTGTGCTCCGGCCGGAAAGAATTATTTTAGGCGGCGGTATCATGAATCAGAAGCAGATTTTCCAATTCATCCGGCAGCAATTTAAGGAAATGCTGAATGGTTATGTGGATGTTCCAGATGTAGAAAAGTATATTCAGCCTGTGGGTTTACAAAATAAAGCTGGAATTATCGGCGGTTTATTGCTTGCAAAAGAGGAAGCGTCAAAAACGAATTTTGTCCTTTAAAGTGGAAAGGTGCGGCAGATGATGGGAAAAGACTGGTGGAAAAAAAGTGTTGTATATCAAATTTATCCTAAAAGTTTTATGGACAGCAATGGCGATGGGATTGGGGACTTAAACGGCATTATTCAAAAATTGCCGTATATAAAAAAATTGGGGGTGGATGTGATTTGGCTCTGCCCGGTTTATGAATCTCCCCAAATTGATAATGGCTATGACATCAGTGACTATTATCAGATCTCCGAATTATACGGCTCCATGTCAGATATGGAAAATTTGATTGAAGAAAGCAGTGCGCTCGGAATCAAGATTATCATGGACTTAGTTGTCAACCATACTTCTGACCAGCATCGATGGTTTCAAGAAGCAAGAAAATCCAAAAATAGCCCTTATCGTGATTACTATATTTGGAGAGATCATCCGAACGAATTACAATCCAATTTTGGCGGTTCTGCATGGACCTTCGATGAAACGACAAAGCAGTATTACCTGCATCTCTTTAGCAAGGAACAGCCGGATTTGAATTGGGAAAATCCGAAGATGCGTCAAGAAATATGGAAAATGATGAATTTTTGGCTGGATAAGGGAATTAGCGGCTTTCGCATGGATGTGATTGATTTATTGGGGAAAGTTCCTGATCAAATGATAAAAGAAAATGGTCCTCATCTGCATGAGTATTTACAGGAAATGCATCAAGCTACCTTTGGTACAAGAAATACAATGACAGTAGGTGAGACTTGGGGAGCCACAGTGGATAATGCGCATCTTTTTACAGATGAATCCCGATGCGAGTTGAATATGGTGTTTCAATTTGAACATATGCAGCTCGATAAGCAGCCGGGTATGCATAAATGGGATTTAAAAGAACTGAATTTAATCGATTTAAAAGATGTTTTGTCGAAATGGCAGGATACTTTTGCTGAAGACGGATGGAACAGTTTATTCTGGAACAATCATGATTTACCTAGAATTGTCTCGCGATGGGGGGACGACAAGGTGTATCGTAAATTGTCGGCAAAAATGCTGGCTACTTTGCTTCATGGCATGAAAGGAACTCCTTTTATTTATCAGGGTGAGGAAATCGGTATGACAAATGCATATTTTGATTCCATTCACGATTATCCTGATATTGAAACACAGAATATGTATAAAGAAAGAATCAGCAAAGGGTATCCTGAAAAAGACATCATGGCTTCCGTCCAGAAGAAGGCAAGGGATAATGCGAGAACCCCGATGCAGTGGGAAGCAAGCAAACATGCAGGTTTTACGCAAGGAGAGCCATGGATGAAAATTAATCCAAATTATAAAGAAATAAACGTAGAAAAAGATTTAAAAGATACTGAATCGGTCTTTTATCATTACCAAAAACTCATACGCCTAAGAAAAGAAAACAATCTTTTTATTGAGGGAACTTATCAACTGATTGACCGTGATCATCCGAATGTTTACGCTTATAAGCGTGTGCTCGGCCGCCAAGCACTGTTGGTTGTTTGTAATTTTTACAGCAAACCGGCCTTGTTTGAGTATCAGCAGAAAGCGCCGCTTGAAATTCAAATTTTGCTAAGTAATTATAAAGATTCATCTAAGAATATTAATCATCTCCAGTTAAGGCCGTTTGAAGCAGTGATTTATCAGTTGAAAGAATAAATATTAGTTGAGCAAATGCAGTTTGGGCATTTGCTTTTTGTTTGGAAATTTTTATATCAAAGTTTGGGAAGCAGTGTTTTCGTCTCCGGCTGCTTTGCTTTTGCGTGCAGCTGGATCGGCATTTTCTGCTACGTCGTGGCTATGAAACAAAATGAAGCCCCGTTCCCAAAATGGTTCCCGCTGCATCGATTTGGACCGGGCTTCTTGCCTTTTTCGGCGTCGCCGCACTAGATCAGTTATGTTACCGTTCCGCTTACAGCCGGGCCTGTTTTTTGTGGACGGTATGGCTTGCAGTGCTGCTTCTCTTCGGCTGTCTCCAATGAGTATAGTTCCTTTTTCCGTTGGCAAAGGAAAAACTGCATCTGCAAATGTAAGCGCTTTTCGTTTACGATAAAAGTGCAGCAAATATCGTAAACGAAAAGGACGGATTCACAATGAATGTACATAAAATAAAAGTTTCATGCGGCCAAATTAAATTTTTGAGCGACTTTTTCAAAGACTACGAGGATGAAAAAGTAGCCTGCACCATCGATGAACTGGGAAAAATCGATTTTACAATGTCCGTTAAAACGGATTTAAGCAAAACAGAGACAGCCGATTATCTGAAAAAGGTTTTCAAACAGACCAAAATGGGGAGCGCCCTTTATTTTTCCGTACAGGCAGTTTGATTTTTTGGTAGAAGAGGGGTGATGGAAAATGATTCATGAGAAATTAAAAGACTTTCCGAATACATTCCTGTGGGGAGCTGCGTCCGCGGCTTACCAGGTGGAAGGCGCCTGGAACGAGGACGGGAAAGGCTTGTCGAACTGGGACAAATTTGTACGCATTCCCGGCAAAACGTTTAAAGGTACAAACGGCGATGTCGCGGTTGACCATTATCACCGTTACAAAGAAGACGTAGCCTTGATGAAAGAAATGGGTCTGAAAGCTTACCGTTTTTCCGTTTCATGGCCGCGCGTGCTGCCAAATGGAAGGGGCGAAGTCAATGAGAAGGGAATCGCTTTTTACGACAATCTGATCAATGAACTGATTCATAACGGCATTGAACCGGTTTTGACGATTTACCATTGGGATTTACCGCAGGCTTTGCAGGATGAATACGGCGGCTGGGAATCGCGGCAAATTGTCGAAGATTTTGCCAACTACTGCACGATTCTCTTCAAAGAATTCGGGAACCGTGTGAAGTACTGGGTGACCTTAAACGAGCAGAACGTCTTCACTTCCCATGGCTACCAGCTCGCCAGCCATCCGCCGGGTGTAAAAGACGAAAAATTATTTTACCAGGCCAACCACCATGCGAATCTGGCCAATGCGCGGGCAATCCAGGAATTCCGTAAATATGTGCCGGACGGGAAAATTGGGCCGAGCTTCGCCTATTCGCCGGCGTATCCTTTCTCTTCGAAACCGGAAGATATTCTCGCTGCCGAAAACGCTGAAGAATTCCTTTCCCATTGGTGGATGGATGTGTATGCATGGGGGGAATATCCGAGAGCGGCCTGGCATTATCTTGAAGAAAAAGGGCTGGCGCCCGAGCTCCGGAAAGGTGATCTGGAATTGTTGAAATCCGCCAAGCCGGACTTTATGGGTGTGAACTACTACCGGACGACGACGTATGAAAAAAATGCGCTCGATGGGGCGACGATGGACGCACATTTCAATACAACCGGCAAAAAAGGGACCGCACAGGACAGGGGGATTCCGGGCTTGTTTAAAACTGTTAAAAATCCGAATCTTGAGGCGACCAACTGGGATTGGGAAATCGATCCAACCGGATTGCGCATCGGACTGAGGAGAATTACGGACCGTTACCGCATGCCTGTTTTAATTACTGAAAACGGCCTGGGTGAATACGACCATGTCGAAGAAAACGATGTAGTGAACGACCCGTACCGCATCGACTATATCCGCTCCCACATTAAAGCCATTCAGGAAGCCATCTCGGATGGTGTCGATGTACTCGGGTACTGCGTCTGGTCATTTACCGATCTGCTCAGTTGGCTGAACGGTTTCCAAAAACGGTACGGTTTCGTTTTTGTGAACCAGGATGAAGAAGGCGGCAAAGATTTGCGCAGAATCAAAAAGCAAAGTTTTTACTGGTATAAAGATGTGATTGCATCGAATGGAAAACAATTAGAGTAAACATACAGGCAGCATCCGGGGGGCGGGTGTTGCCTGTTTACATTTTTCCGAGACAATCGATTATTCTTTTCATTAAGCCGGCATCGTCAATAAAAGGATTGCGATTTCCCTGGATCCGGTAAATGGCCTGGTTGCGGTGGCGTTCATACAGGCCAGCCGGAAACGCTTCGTGCCATCTGGCCAAAAGCGGAACATCCACCTGCTTCAGCTTTGTTTTCGATATCGCTTTTGGATAGCGGAGCAGAAAATACGCAAATGCCCGTGCAATTGTGCCTTTTCCGTATTCCGGCTCGAACCTTTCCTCTATGGCCATGCCGCAATGGTTGAGCACCGGTTCATCTGCAGATTCAGGGTTATAAAAATCAAAATCACCGTACGGAAAATTCGAGCGCTTGGCATTGCAGGAAGGATGGCAGATGAATAAATGGTGCAAATCGCCCTTCATCGGTTCAGCTTGGTGGAACCATGACTGGGGCACAATATGTTCCGTGTTATATTTAAAAGAAGCATCGATTTTTTTGATCTGCTCGGTGGAAATCTCTTTTTCCTGCAAAAGCAGATAGTAATGCTCGCTTCTTTTTTTCTGGTATGGTGGTCTTCCCGGATCACCTTATGCGGATCGCGCACTTCCCCCGAATAAATATACCGTGCCGTCGGGATGCAGATCGACCCACGTATATAAATATTGGTTTTTACTGATGTGATAAGGAAGCTGGTTTTTATGCGTTTTCTGCATAAGGTCGTGGTACAGGTAAAAAAGCATCGGTCCCGCAGCCGGATGCTTTTCCACTTTCCGGTAATAGTGCTTCTGGTCCAGAAGATCTGCCTTTTCATCATAATAATGCGCCGCATCAAGCCGCATTTCTTCTGTATGCTGCGTTAAAATTTTTCTGAACCGTTCTGTTCCTTGTTCATATCGGTACTGATTCGTTCTGATTTTTTCCAGCAGCATATCCCGATTGCCTTTTGGGCGGTTCATTCCTCAACCACTTCCTGGTGTAATCATCAGAGGCCGGGGAAATCCGCCTCCCCGGCAAAGCCGTTCTATTATACTGTTATTAAAGGGATGTTTACAGCAACCCGATCCATTTCCAGTATGTCACGCTGAACAAAAGGATCAGTAAATATCCGATGACCGTCAACGGTAGGCCGGATTTTAAAAAGTCTTTTGCTGTAAAAGCGCCTGTCCCGTAGGCAAGCATGCTTTGCGGTGAGTTGACCGGCAGAAGGAACCCGATGCTGATGACAAATTGCTGGATAAGCACAAACCCGATCCGGTTATCTCCGAGATGGATCGTCGAAGTAAGCGCAATAAAAATCGGGATTAAGGCCGAAGACAGACTGGTTGCGCTTGCAAATCCGAGATGAATCAGAATATTGAACAATGAAACAAGGGCAATCGTTGCAATAATCGGCATGCTGTCCAGCCCCATTGAACCGAATACTTTATTGGAAAGCCACTGGGCGCCGTGTGTATCGAGCAGGACGGTTCCGAGTGAAATCCCAACAGCGAAAACAATGACAGTTCCCCAAGGAATCAGCCGTTCAACTGATTTCCAGTCAAACACGCCGATCTTTGGCGTCAGCAGGATGGCGATCGCTACAATCGTGACAGTCGTTGTATCAAACGGATGGAGCTTGCCTTCCGTTGTCCAGAAAAATAACAACAGCAGGGAAATGATGATGAGACGAATTTCGGATGGTTTTAAATGCCCCAGTTCTTCCAACTGTTTTTGAATCAAATCTTTTCCCATTTCAATCGCTTCTATTTCCGGCTTGATTAAATGGGTCATGACAAAGAACAACAGAACGGACATGATGATGGCCCACGGAGCGGCATATAAAAACCAGGAACTCCATGTAATCGTCTTGCCGAACTCTTTTTCAATAAAACCAAGCGCAACCATGTTTTGGGCAGCGGCCGTTTTGATGCCAATATTCCAAATCGAAACCGCCTGAACGGATGTGATGACCAGAAGCGCTCCCAGCTTGCTGTTGTTCGGCAGCCCGAATGCGGCGACCATCCCCAATAAAATCGGCACGACGGCTCCGGCGCGGGCGGTGGCACTTGGCACAAAAAACGCAAGCACGATGGAGACGAGAATGGCTCCAAAAACAAGGCTGTTTGTTTTTGTACCAACCTTGGACAGAATCCACAAGGCAAGCCTTTTGTGGAGATTGGTTGCCTGTATGGCGGCTGCAAGGAATAAAGCTGCAGCAACCAATGCGACAGCCGAGCTGCTGAAACCGCTGAGCGCCATGGTAAGTGCATTGCTTGTCCCGGTCAGCTGGGAAGGATCGGATACGCTTGGCGCAAGACCGATCAAGAGTGCAATCAGCCCGATTATCATGGCGGCGCTCACCTGATAGGAAACAGCTTCCGTAACCCAAAGAATGAGTGCAAAAGCGAGAATGGCAAGCGCGCGCTGGCCGGCTACCGGCAAACCTTTTGTATGCGGGAGCAGCGTGATGATGATGAGCGCAGCAAAAGCAAGTGCAATCCAAATCCATTGTAAAGTTGTTTTTTTCGATTGAGCCGAATCATTCATGTTATCACTCCTTTTTGTTAAAATGCCAGTCGCCGGCGGCTGCCGGCAAGAGGTAAGAGGTAATCCTTATTATTATTGTAGCAAAGTGATGTGGAAAAATTGTTAAAAATAAGGTACATTTGAAATCGCTGTCAGTTGAAACTTCTTTTTCCCATGATCGTAAATAAAAGGAGAAAGGGTGGTTGAAGTGGCGACATTATTAATTTTTTCGGCAATTTTTGCATTGATTGCGGTAGTATTGGTGTTTCCATTTTCAGAGAAAAAACTTAAAGAGGCAGGCAAGCAAAACAGCACGACAAAAGCGAAGACGTTTTTATCTTTATTTCTGCTTATTTGGGTGATCACTGCAATCTTTTTTTACATCACAAAAAGGGATATGAATGCATCGATCTATTGGCCGGCATTTCTTCTGGCGGCGCTGGGCGGCACAATGACCGCCCGGGGCAAAGAGCGGCTTGCGAAAGGGCTGGTCTTTCTTGCTGCCTTGGGATTCGCCGGGTATATGCTTACGGCGCCGATGTGGAATGCCGGGGAAAAATACGCCTCCTCCAAAATGGCGCAAAAAACGGAAATTGAGCCGTTTGATGAGCGTGAAACCCCGGCAAGTGTACCGCCGAAATTTGCGCGCAATAAAATGAAGAAATCTTTCGGGCAGGTTCCAAATGCGAGCTATTATCAGTTGGGAAACTTGCAAATCCAGAAAGTGAACGGCAAATACGTCTATATCGCGCCGGTTGAGTTTTCAGGGTTTTTTAAATGGCTCAAGGGAGGGGAAACGCCGGGGTATTTTGTGATGAGTGCAACCGATGCCTCTGACAATCCGAAGTTTATTAAACAAAGAATGGTGTATACGCCTTCTTCCTATCTCCAGAAAAACCTGGAACGCCATATCCGCCTGCAATACCCAAAAAAGATTTTTTACGGTGATCCGCAGGTGGAAGTGGATAATAACGGGAAGCCTTATTACATCCGGACATTCGGGCATTTTATTTCGGCCAGGAACGGATTTAAGGCGGACGGGATAGTGCTTATTGATCCGAAAACGGGCGCAATGAAGTCGTATTCGTTAAAAAATGCTCCGGCTTTTATTGACGGGGCTGTCTCTCCGGAAGCAGTCAGCCTGCAAAACAGTTACTTCGGAAAATACGTCCATGGCTATTGGAACAGCCTGTTCGGCAAGCGGGATGTCAAACTGCCGACGGATGAAGGCACAGAAGCGAATGTCAGCCCGATTTTTGATGATAAAGGCACGATGTATTATTTTACCGATTTTACGAGCCCGAAAAAAGACGTTGACTCAATGCTTGGTTATTCACTCACAAACGCGCGCACCGGAAAAGCTGTTTATTATACAGGTGACTTGCAAGAGTCCTATATGGATTCGCAAGGGAATCTGCAAATCGTTGAGAAAAAATTCATCGAGAAAAAATGGAAAGGCTCGATGCCGATCTTGTACAATTTTTACGGTGAAGCGAGCTGGCTGACGCCGGTTCTCGATTCAAACGGCTTTCTGCAGACGTACTTCATCGTCTCAGCGGCCAATCCGGAAATTTCCGTGAATGCGGCAACGCCGAACGCTGCACTGAAACTGTATAAAATTGCCCTCCAGCGCGGCGGCAGCAGTGTCGACGGTTCGTCAAGAGCTGACACCAAAACGGTTTCCGGAAAGGTTCTCCGCGTTTACAAAGAGAAATCAGGCGATTATACCGATATCTCCTTCCTGCTCGACAATAAGCAGAACTTCACCGTTAGCTCGGATACTGTACCGCTTGCGATTTATTTAAAAGAAGGCGACCTTGTGAGGGTGACTTACTTGAATACCGGTGAAACGTTTTTGCCGGTGAAGGGGATGGAGATTAGGGGACTTGAATAATAATAAGATGAAAAAGGCCTTGTTGAGGCCTTTTTCTGCGATTAGAACCATATTACAGTATAATAAATAAATAGGTTGGCAGAATTTACACATCCTTACCTTTGTTCATTTTTTCACATATGTGAGTGGAAGAATGCATTTTGGTGATGAAAATACGGGATTATAAGCAAAATCCGTTTATTGTCATTTGGGAAGTAACGAGGATGTGCCCACTCAACTGCCTGCACTGCCGGGCGGAGGCACAGCTGCACCCGTATCCGGGGGAGCTGACAACGGAAGAGGGGAAGAAACTGATTGACGAGATTTATTCGATGGATAATCCGTTATTTGTATTCTCGGGCGGAGATCCGTTGATGCGGGAGGATTTGTTTGAACTTACCGAATACGCGGTCCAAAAAGGCATGCGCGTGTCTTTAACGTCATCGGCAACCCCGCGCGTGACGGAAAAGGCAGTGCAGAAAACAAAAGAAATCGGAATCAGCCGATGGGCGGTGTCGCTTGACGGGTCCGACGCCGAAACGCATGATTATTTCCGTGGGATGCCCGGCATTTTTGACCGTACAATGAAAATGATCTCTTACTTGAATGAAGCAGGGATGAGCTTTCAGGTAAATACAACCGTAACAGAATACAATGTGGACAAGCTGCCGGAAATTGCCGATTTAGTGGGGAAATTCGGGGCTGCGGTCTGGACGCTTTTCTTTTTGGTGCCGACCGGGCGCGGCAAACATTGAAACCCATCAGCCCCGAACGCCATGATGAGGTGCTGCGCTGGGCATTCCGGCTCCAGGAGCGTGCGCCGTTCATCATTTCGACAACAGAAGCCCAGTTTTACCGCCGGATTGTATTTCAGGAAAACCAGCGCCGGAAAGCAGAAGGAAAAGAACCGATCGGAAGGCATTGTGATGATCTCGCCAGGGAGCCGCGGGAGACGAACGACGGGAACGGCTTTATTTTTATCAGCCATACGGGGGATGTATATCCATCAGGGTTTCTGCCGATTGACTGCGGCAATGTGAAGGAGACGCCGCTTCCCGAGATTTACCGGAATCATCCGGTCTTGAAATCACTGCGCGATCCGGATTTGACAAAAGGCAAATGCGGGGTGTGCGAATTTCGCTATATATGCGGCGGTTCGCGGGCGCGCGCCTATGCGGTCACAGGGGACTATAAGGCTTCTGAACCGTATTGTACATATATCCCGAAGAGCCTCCGGAATGAAATATAATTTTTAAAAAAGCCGGCCGCTTCTCTCCGAAAATGGCCGGCTTTTTTAAGACTATACGAAATTTTGCGTGTTGTGGTCCCTGCTGAACTGGTAAATTGCGAGCAGGAAAAACGCAAGCGCAAAGGCCAGTAAGATCAGATAGTTTAAATATAAGCTGCTAATCGGATGGCCAGTTTGCAACTGGTCAAGGGTTTCCAGCGTCCAGCGCTGGGGCAGAAAATCGGAAACTTTTTGTAGTGCTTTCGGCATGATTTCCACAGGCCAGAAGCAGCCGGCAAGCATGCAAGTCGGCACAATGATTAAGTTTTGCAGTGAATTGGCAGCACTCCGGTTGTTTGAAAATGACACAATCATTAATGAAATGCCGATCGAAATCCAGGCAAACAGGAACATAACTGCGAAAGCCTGCCAGATTGAAATATTCATGGAGATATGGAATACGTATTTCATGGCTACCAATGTCAAAGCGACTTGAACCGCCATAATGATCATGTTACAGATGACATTGGACAATACATACTTACCCGCGTTAATCGGCGAGGATAGCAACCTGAAATAAGTGCGGTTTTCTTTTTCCGCAAGAATCAGTTCAGATAAATTGCAGGCCGACATCAGCATAAACATGATTAAAAATCCCATTGTCTGGTACGACATATCATTGGACTTGGAAAGGTCCTGCAAATTGATTGTTTTGACCTTGTATGCGGACTTTTGGAATCCTTGATACATCGTTTGAAAGGCCTGTTCGTTTCCCGATGCGGCTTTGCTAATGGATGCGATATGATCAATGTATTGGTATAAATAAGATTGGATAAACTTTGTTACTTCCGCCCCCTTGATGGAAGTGATCCGGATATGAGCGGGATTTCCGCTCCGCACGCTATCGGAAAAGCCTTTTTCAAAAATAATCACACAGTCAAGCTTGCCATTTGCCAATTTTCTCCTCATTTTTGACTGCGGAATTTCGGTTAATTTGACATTGTCCAATCCATTCAGGAAATCGACTGTATCGGCAGTAATTTTACTATGGTCCCCATCCACGACCCCAACATGAAGGATATTCACGTTGTTCCCTCCGTAAGCAAGGAAGGCAATGAAAATGCCGATTAAAGGCAACCCTAAATAATAGAGGAAATTTCTTTTTTTACGAAAGGTCATACTTAATGTGTTACGGATAAGCCTCAAAACATCTTTCATTATAAACCCTCCCTTTTTTGCAGCGCTGTAATGGACACCAACAGAATAAGCAGAGCGGCGCCAATATTCGCGGCTGCCACCGGGACGGCGATCGATAAGTTATTATTATAAATGATTTTTGTAATGGCCTGGTTGATCCACGTTAATGGCGACAGGTCCATGATCGCCTGCAGCCATTTGCCCGGATTTTCAATTTTAAAATATGACCCGCCGAAAAAGGCTGCCAGTTGGATAATCAGAATAAGCAGCGACCGGGCGGCAGCAGTTGACTTGCTGAGCATGCTAATGCCGATTCCGATGTTGACAGAAAGAAGGATTTCCGTCAAAATCAAAAGGCATATAAGCCAGAGGTGTTCTCCCCAATTCGCTTTGTAAACCATCTTGCTCACAAGAATAACAAGGGCAATGCAAAGGGTATTTACGATAAGGCTGGCGAAAAGTTTTCCAATTAAAATGTCGCTTTTCCGGACCGGGGCAGCAATGAGCCTGTCAATCGTTTTCCGCGCCCGCTCTCCCTGGATTAATGTACTGGCCCCTAAAGAAGCGTACAAACAAATCATGGTGGTGATGACTGTCGCGTAATAGTCCATCGCACCAGGTTGTTTCTTTGGCAGAAGGGATTCGGTTCGAATATAATCGTCTTTTGGCTTCTCAAAGGCAATCCCTACTTTATCCGGAGCGGTTTTCATGATTTCTGCGGTAAGATTGTATCGATCGGCAAATGCAGCAAATAAGCCTTCCAAAATGCTTCCTTCTATACTGTTTCTTCCGTTCGTATACAGCCGGACTCCTTTATCATCTAAAACAGCGTAACCGTCCGCGTTGCCGAGTTTCACTTCTTTCATGCCGTCTGTATTTTTTCCGGCCTTTTCAAAATAGATCCCTGATTTTTCAGTGTATTTGCGGAATTCATTGAAATACGGTTTGGCATTTTCATTCAAATTGTTTTCGTACAACACATGAATATCACTGACAGAAACCGTCGTTTTAAAAGCATTGGAAAGGGCGGAACCGAGCACAAGTATTAAAACGAGCGGAAATGCAAGCATAAAAATCATGGTCCGCTTGTTGCGGAAGCCGCTGATGATTTCTTTTTTCATGATGTGCAGGACATTGAACAATGTTTTCTTCTCCTTTCTAATCCCTTAAATTACGGCCAGTTAAGGTTAAAAATACCGTTTCCAGGTTCGGCTCTTTTTCCTGCAGTGCCCTGATTTCGATATGGTGGCTGATCAAAAATTCGAGGATGAGATTTAAATTGTTGATGCTTGCATCGGACTGGATTTGGATCATGTTTTCATGGAAGGATGCCATTTCAACGCCCTTAATTTTCTTGATCTCCCCGAGATCAACCGGTTCCTTTGTTTTCACTTCAATCCAGACTTCTTTTTTGTCTGTAATGATCGATTTCAGCTGTTCCTTCGTGCCTTCTGCAATGATTTTCCCATGGTCAATGATCGCAATTCTTGTGCAGACTTCCTCAACTTCTTCCATGTAGTGGCTAGTATAAATGATTGTGCAGCCCATTTCGTTCAGTTTCCGCACTGAATCCAAAATGTAATTGCGCGACTGCGGATCAATGCCGACAGTCGGTTCATCCATAATGATTAATTTAGGCTGGTGGGCAATGGCGCAGGCGATATTAAGCCGCCTTTTCATCCCGCCGGAAAAATTTTTCGGATAATTTTTATGATGGTCCTGGAGGCCGACAAATGCCAAAGCTTCTTCTGTTTTTGCATTCAATTCATTGCCGCGCAATCCGTATAGCCCGGCAAAAAATTTGACGTTTTCAAAAGCGGTTAAATCTTCATAAATGGCAATGTCCTGAGGTACAATGCCAAGATTCATTTTCGTAAAGCGCCTGTTTTTCATAATGTTTTTGCCGAGAATTTCGATTGTTCCATCATTGCTTCTCAGCAGGCCGGCGATCATGTTAATGGTTGTGCTCTTCCCGGCGCCGTTTGCCCCGAGAAAGCCGAAAATTTCTCCTTCTTTTATTTGCAACGAAATATGGTCGACCGCGATAAAATCCCCGAATTTTTTAGTAAGCTCCCGGATCTCCAATACGCTCAATTTTGTTCTTCCTCCTTGGTTTAGGAGAGGTGCACGGCCGCTCCCTTTGTAACTTCAGTATAAAAAAAAGAACGATCCCGGATAAGTGGCATCGTTCATGACTTTTATATGAAAAAATTCATGTTTTACAGGTGAAGCCGTTCATGATTGGATCGGAAGGAGGGTGGTGACAGAAAAACCGTGCGACCCGTCGGTAATGACATGGCCCTCGAGCGATGCGGCCCGTTCTTCCATGCCGGAAATGCCGAGCCCTTTTTTGATTTTAACCGCGCCTTTGCCGTTGTCCCTCACTTCAGCCCTCACCATTTTATTCAATACTTGAATATCGACAGTAATCTGCGTGGCATCGGCGTATTTGCGCGCATTGGTCAGCGCTTCCTTCACATTTTCATGAATGATTTTCCATTGGACAGGGGTGATGATGTCCAAATTTCCATGATGTGTGATAATTGTTTCGATGTTATTCCCGGCGGAAAATTCACCCAAAGCAAGCTGAAGCCGGTGGATGCCGACCTGTTCCGTGGAAGGTTTCAAGCTTTTTAACGTCAGTCGGATGCTTTCAATACCTTCCTTTGTTATGTTAATTGCATTTTGCAGCAAGTTTTGTGCCTGCCGTGCATCTTTTTCCATCAGCCGTTTTGCCGCCTCCATCTGGATAAGCGCGCCGGTCATTGCGTGGCCGATATCGTCATGGATTTCCTGCGAGATGCGGTTCCGTTCTTCAAGCCGGTATGTATATTCGGACTGGCGGATGAATTCCCGGTTTTCATTCAAACTGCGCGTAAGCTTCTGGATTGAAGCGCGCGCCCAATCGAGTTGCTTTTCTTTTTTCTCCATCTGCCCTGTGTAGGTGCAGGCCAGGTCCCAAATGATCCAGCTAGCGGCTGCTGCGAAAACATACTGGCCGGCAATATCACTTTTTATGGAAAAAGCGGGAGCCAGAAGGATGGCTGCAGATATCCATTTTGACTGGATCCACACCTGCAGAAGCACCAAAATCGAAAGCGGCGCCAAGATAGCAAATAGCGGGTGGACATACACATATCCCGAAATGGAAATGAAAATGGAAAGGGCGGAAAAGGCAGCAGGCAACGCCGTTATTTTCCAAATATACATGGCGATATTTACACAAAAATACAGCAGCAGCAGGAACACGGGCTGCGCCATCGGCATATTTGCCTGTATGCATGTAAAAGCTATCCAACACATCAACGCAAGCTTCGTGCAGATCATCCGGATTTCCATCTTACTTCACTTTCCCCGTAAGGTAATAAACAGCGATCTGAGTGCGGTGCTCGAGTCCGGTTTTCCCGAATATCGAGGTGATGTAATTCGCGACCGTCCCTTCTGAAATAAACAAGGTTTTTGCAATTTCCTTATTGGAAAGGCCTTTTGCGATCAGGGACATGATTTCACGCTCTCTTTTGGTGAACAGTTTTGGATCGATTTTCGGTTCCGGCTCCCTGTCGCCCAAATTGGTTTTGATTTTATCGAGGATTACGTCCTGGAAAATACTGTTTCCGGCATAAACACTTTTGATCGCATCGCGGATTTTTTCGGGGTCATTGTTTTTCAGTAAATAGCCTTTTGCCCCGTATTTCAAAGCATCGACGATATATTCGTCATCGTCAAAGGTGGTCAGAATCACGGGTTTTGCGGATGTTTGCTCTGAAATGGCCTTTGTTGCTTCCACGCCGTTCATATCCGGCATCCGTACATCGAGCAGGGCAATATCAACAGCGTGATTTTTGCAATATGAAATAGCTTCCCTCCCGTTTTCCACTGTAACTACTACCTCAAAATCTTCGTAGGAAGATAAAATAATTTTTAAGCCTTCGCGTATAAAGGAATTATCATCTGCTATCAAAACTTTAATTTTGTCCATAATACCTGTCTTCCTCCCCGGCCCCGCTTATGTAGATACTCCCATTATATCTGAAATCCGGCTTGCATCATACGGGAAGTGCGGCAATTATCAAACATTGGAACAGAAAGAAAAAGAGGGGTATCATGTAAGTATGGAAATTTTTCGAATTTGCAACAAAGGGGTAGGTATACAAAATGAATTATATCGAACAGGGGACGCGGGAATTTCGACTGGCAAATCTTGCTTTGTTTGCGGGAGGATTTAACACGTTTGCCATTTTGTGGGGGATGCAGCCGCTGCTTCCCGATATCGCAAAAGAATTCCATCTTTCGCCGACCATGTCGAGCCTTAGCTTGTCATCGACAACCGTGGCGCTGGCAGTTAGCATGCTGATTGCCGGATCATTATCGGAAGTGTTCGGCCGGAAACCGGTCATGTCTTTTTCACTCATTGCTTCTTCAATCCTTTGCATATTGACGGCTTTTTCGCCAAACTACCATTTGCTCATTCTTTGCCGGGTGATGCAGGGGCTTGTGCTCGCCGGGCTTCCGGCTGTGGCAATGGCGTATTTGGGGGAGGAAATCTTGCCGACAAGTTTAGGTCTTGCGATGGGCATGTACATCAGCGGGAATTCAATCGGTGGGATGGCCGGGAGGATCATCTGCGGTGCATTGACCGACTTTTTCAATTGGCATGTTGCTTTGGCTGTAATCGGCGTGATCAGCCTGCTTGCAAGCCTCTTGTTTTGGTTTGTGCTGCCGCCTTCCACTCATTTTACGGCACGGAAGTTTGAAATCGGAAAATTAACCGGAAGCCTCGTCCGGCAGTTTGTAGAACCGGGTCTGATTTATCTCTTTCTGATCGGCTTTTTGTTAATGGGAAGCTTTGTGTCGCTTTATAATTACATCGGCTTCCAGTTGATTGCGCCGCCGTATTCGCTGAGTCAGACGCTTGTTGGATTTATTTTTATCGTCTATATTGTCGGCACGTTCAGCTCCACATGGATGGGGATGCTTGCCGACCGGCATGGGAAGAGGAAAATTTTGCAAGTTTCACTCTTGATCCTGCTTGCGGGGGCATGCATCACCCTCGTGCCGGAGTTGTGGCTGAAAATTATTGGCATTGCTGTGTTCACGTACGGGTTTTTTGCCGGCCATTCGATTGCAAGCGGATGGGTCGGGCAGCTGTCGTCCCATGATAAAGCACAGGCATCCGGATTGTATTTATTTTTTTATTATGTCGGCTCCAGCATTGGCGGGACGATCGGCGGCTTGTTTTACAGCCGGATGGGGTGGAACGGCGTTGTGCTAATGATTGCCGTGCTGATGGCATTGGCCATTGCATTTTCGATCCGGCTGGCGATGATTGCGAAGAAGAAAATGAACTATTCCGCCCGGCATGCTTCCAGTTAATTTCAACATAGGAGAAAACAATGTACCACCGCTTTTTCTCTTACTACCTGGCGCATATAAGCTTTTTATTACGATTTCAGCAGTATTGTAGTGGTTGCCCATTTTGAACTGGTGTTTCCGCTTGCCGTCCAGTGGTTGATCGACAGCCTGCTGCCGGTCGGGAAGTGGGCGAAGATTGTCGGCACTAGCATATCGCTTCTTCGTTTATATCTGCTCAGTAAATATTTGCAATATATTGTGACGTATTGGGGCATAAACTCGACATCAATATCAAATCGGTATGCGGAAAGAATTATTCGAGCATGTCCATAGGAAGACTTCTTCAGTAATGTGAAAACCGGCCATGTGATGAGCCGGATCATGCACAAATTTGTTGCAAGGACCAGCCGGTTTCATAAAGAAAACATAATAGGAAAGACTTGTATCATTGGTGGGGACATCATTGGCTGAAGTCAAGACATTTCCAGAAGTTTTTTATGGAGCGGCGTCATCAAGGCCAACCGGGCGGAAGGGGCCTAGAATGAAGACGGAAAAGGCATGCCAACAACTGATGTGGCCGTATACCGGAAAGATATTGGAAAAGATGAGTACGATAAGCACCATATGGTCACGGATGCGCAGATCTAAACGGCTATGCGGACGCAATCTGATCAAGATGATCCGAAAAGGCGGGGCATTGATTTTTACCACCGTTACCGCGAAGATATTGCCCTGTCCGGCGAGATGGACTTTAAGGTGCTGCGGCTTTCCATTGCCTGGACGCGGAGGCGTAACGGCTGAAAAAAACAGGGGTTTTTCGCGGTTGAAAAAATATAGTGAAACAAATTCTTGTAAGGAATTCTAACGACAAAATCCCACGATTGTTCGTATTTAATTGAATGATGGTAAAAAAATATAATAAAATGTTCGTGTTTTGGGTTGACTTCTCGTGCTTTTCCGGATACAATCAATCTTGTAAATTGAATAGAAATACCATCGTATAAATTCAGGGATATGGCCTGAACGTTTCTACCAAGCTGCCGTAAATAGCTTGACTACGAGGTAATGAGATAGATTAAGAGGGCAAAGTACAGAAAAATAACAATTTTTGCCCCTCCTCATTCCTTAAGTCTGGCGTTTCGGGCGTTTTACGTTCGGAACGTTTTTCTGTTATGGCGACAGAAACGGAAATTCCACAGGAGGGAAAGGGTAAGATGAAGAATTATTATGAATTTGAGAAGCTGGGGACGAGTTACCGCCAGGAATTTATCGGCGGCATGACGACCTTCCTGGCCATGGCGTATATTTTGGCTGTTAACCCGCTGACCTTGTCGCTTGCCAGCGTAAAAGGGCTTCCGGCTTCTATGCATATGGATCAGGGCGCAGTGTTTGTTGCAACGGCAATTGCTTCGGCAATCGGTTCTATCGTGATGGGGCTTCTTGGGAAATATCCGCTTGCACTTGCACCGGGCATGGGCTTAAACGCGTTTTTCGCCTATACAGTCGTTTTGGGCTACCACATTCCGTGGCAGCATGCTCTCGGCGCCGTATTGATTTCGGGCGTGTTCTTCTTCTTGTTGACACTGACAGGGATCCGTGAAAAATTGATCAACGCGATTCCGGTCCAGTTGAAACACGCTGTCGGCGCAGGGATCGGTTTATTCATTACTTTTATCGGCTTGAAAGATGCCGGCATTATTGTAAAAGATGATGCGACGTTTGTTGCGCTCGGAGATTTGTCAAAAGGGCCGACGCTTCTGGCAATCTTCGGCATTGTGATTACTGTTATTTTAATGACAAGGGGCATCAAAGCTGCCGTATTCTTAGGGATGATCATTACAGCTGTTGTCGGCATGATTTTTGGCTTAATCGATGTGCCGCACGCAATTGTGAGCTCTGTGCCAAGCATTAAGCCGACTTTTGGCGCGGTTTTCAGTTCATTTAATGATCCATCCTTCTGGTCGGCGCAAATGATTGGTGTGATCCTGACATTCTTCTTTGTCGATTTCTTTGATAATGCCGGGACACTCGTTGCAGTTGCCAGCCAGGCCGGCTTAATGAAAGACAATAAACTTCCGAATGCCGGAAGGGCCCTCGTTTCCGATTCAATTGCTACAATGGTCGGCTCCGTGCTCGGGACTTCGACGACAACTTCTTATATTGAATCTTCTTCAGGGGTTGCGGCAGGGGCAAGAACAGGATTTGCTTCATTGGTAACAGCGGGATTTTTCATCCTTTCGCTTTTCTTCTTCCCGCTTCTGTCGGTGGTGACTTCTTCAGTAACCGCGCCGGCTTTAATCATTGTCGGGGTTTTGATGGTATCGAATTTAAGGTTCGTTGAATGGGATAAATTTGAAATTGCTGTACCAGCTTTCCTTACATTAATTACAATGCCGCTGACTTACAGCATTGCAACTGGGATCGCCATAGGGTTCATCTTCTATCCGATTACGATGATTGTGAAGGGTAAAATAAAAGAAATCCATCCGATCATGTACTTCTTCTTTGTCGTCTTTTTGCTCTACTTCATTTTCTTAAAATAGTTTTATTTCAATTTTCTGCTTGCAGGCCGCACCTGCAGGCTTTTTTGTATTCTTGTTGCTGCAGGAGAGAAAAATTGAAAACGTACAGTATTTCAGTTACACTATTCGTATTGCATGGATTAGAGCCAAGGGGGATCGAAATGGAATCTTTTAAAGTAAAAAAAGTGTTAAACAACAATGTATTGATTGCCACTCACCCCCGATATGAAGAAACCGTGTTAATTGGCAAAGGCATCGGTTTTAACCGTAAAAAAGATGAAATCATTTCGCAGGAATCGGCAGAAAAAATGTTTGTGCTGAAAAATGAAAAGGAGCAGGAACAATATATCAAATTGATCCCTTCTATTGATAACAAAACGCTCGAAGTCATTATTTCAGCAATTGAAATGATCCGCAACCGGACCGATTCGCCTTTAAATGAACATATTCATGTTGCCTTAACGGACCATATCGCTTTTGCCATTAACCGCATCCGGCAAGGGCTGGCTGTGAAAAATCCGTTTGTTGCCGAAACAAAAATCCTCTACCCGCGCGAATACGAAATTGCACGTGAAGTGGTGGATTATATTAATGAGGCAACGGACGTTTATTTGCCGGAAGGGGAAGTCGGGTTTATCGCGCTTCATATCCACAGTGCGGTAACGGATAAACAGCTTTCCGAATTGAGCAGGCATTCCCACCTGATTTCGCAGCTCATTTCAACCGTGGAACATGAATTTAAAATCACTTTAGACAAAGACAGCACAAATTATATGCGTCTTGTCCGCCATTTGCAGTATACGATTGACCGCGTGCTGACGGGGGAAAAAATGAATGAACCGGAGAAATTAAATTATTTCTTGCAACAGGAGTACCCGCGGTGTTATAATTTGTCGTGGAAATTGATTAAAATCATGCAGCAAACATTGAAAAAACCGGTGTATGATGCCGAGGCCGTCTACTTGACGATGCATCTGCAGCGGATACAGGCTAAGATGGAATAGTTTAAAACTTCATCATATTGTACGTGTTACTGATTCGATCAGGCATGAGTGAAAAAGATGACGGAAATGCATTTATGGGCATACTACCCGTAAATGTTTTCCTTTTTTCCTCATGCCTTTTTCTTTGTGTAAAAAAGTTTGCTGTGCTGGTCGATCTGTTTCCGGCAAAAATTTCTTAACTTAATAAGAGGAGCATTCCTGTAATGAAGGAAATTTGAGGTTTGCACAAAAAAGAGCCTCCTTGGTATGATACGAGGTGTCCAAAGCTTTGAAGCAAAAATGGACCCTTAATTGATACCCAAGT